>NZ_JBDGQZ010000006.1:0-18323 GCF_042218505.1 Halobellus sp. | reverse complement strand
CGCGTCGACGAGTACGAACGCGTGATGCGCTGGCGAGCGGCACACACCGAGGGAGGAGCGTACGCGGCCAGTCGGGCGCTCGGACTGCCCCGGGGGCGGATTCGCCCGTGGTTCGAGGGCGCGAAGCCGCACGCCAAACGAGCGATCGAGACTGCGGGGCGGCACGGCTGGCTCGACACCGAGCCAGGGGATACGACCTTCGAGGGCCTGGTTGTCCTCCACGCGTGGCTTCTCGCCGGGGGGAGTATCGCGGCGGAGACGTTCGCTCCGTCGTGTGCGATCGGGGCAGACGACCCGGAGGACCTCGTCCGGACAGCGTTCGATACCGTCGGCGTGCCCTCGCGAGTCGTCAACGGCGGATCGCGCGACCGGACGGTGGAACGCCGACCCAGCGGTCCGGGCGGGAGCCATCTCGGACGCTTCCTCCCGGGGTGTTCGACGCACCGGTGGGCTCGAAGCTCGACGTGTCGCCGGCGGCGATTCGGTGGCTCGAATCCGCCCCCCGAGCGACGCGGTTGCGGTGGTCACAAACGTACGTCACCCTCCGTGGAACGTCGCTGGACGCCGAACGGCACAGGTATGCGGTACATCTCGGCGAACGAAGACACGCCGAGTATCGGGAGGCCCTACTCGTCGTGTTCAGGAGCGTCCTCAATCACGCAGAACTGACAGCGACAGCGGACGCCGTGTTGCTTGGGCCAGCAGCGGCACAGATTCTCCAACAGATTCTGACGCTGCCACCCCAATCGACCGATGCGGACGAAGCATCTCGACACGAGGATGATCCGTCTTCCGAGTCGTTCGCGGGCTGAACCCGGATCGAAGTCTCTCGCTTCGTTCTGGGAGTATCACTGCGCGGGTCGCGGCGTAACCGCCGGGCGGACGAAGGCAGGGCTTCGGAGTTTTCGATGTTTTTGCGCCGGGTAGTGCACCGGCACTGCACCCGAGGTGTGACTCGGTGAGTGTTAGTCGCTCTCGGCGGTGGCGACTTCGCCGCCAGCCTCGGCGCGGCCCTCACGCTCCAGCTTTTCGAGGTAATCGTCGGCGTCGAGCGCGGCCTTTACACCCATCCCGCCGGCCGTTGCGGCCTGCTGGTAGTGGTGGTCGACGACGTCGCCCGCGCCGAAGATGCCGGGGACGCCCGTGGCGGTCTGCCCGCCGCCTTCGCCGCGCTGGGTATCGAGGTACCCCTGGTCGTCGAGGTCGACCCCGGTGTCCTCGAGATAGGACGTGTTTGGCGTGTGGCCGATGGCGTAGAACACCGCGCCGACGTCGAAGTCGAACTCTTCGGTGTCGGGGTCGTCCAGTTTCCGCTTGGGGTGACCCTCGGGGTTCTCGACCAGCGTGACGTGGTCGACGCCGTCCGCTCTGCTTCCGTGGATCTCCGTAAGTTCGGTGTTCCGCATAATCTCGATGTCGCCCTCCTCGACCTGCTCCATCACGCGGTCGATCCAGTAGTCCTCCGCGCGGAACTCCTCGCGACGGTGGGCGATGTAGACGGTGGACGCGAACTTGGTGAGGAAACTCGCCTCCTCCATCGCGGCGTCGCCGCCGCCGACGACGAGGATCTTCTCGTCGCGGAAGAACGCGCCGTCACAGGTGGCACACGTCGAGAGGCCGTAGCCCATCAGGTCGTCCTCGCCGGGAACACCCAGGGTCCGCGCGGACGCGCCGGAGGCCGCGATGACCGCGTCGGCAGTGTAGACATCGCCGTTGGACAGTTCGACGGTGAAGGGCCGTTCGTCTCCCTCGACACTCTCGACGATTCCGTTTTTGATTTCGGCCCCGAACCGCTCGGCCTGCTGTTTCATATTCTGGACCAGTTCGGGCCCGGAGATACCGTCGGGGAATCCGGGGTAGTTGTCGACTTCCGTAGTCAACGTCAGTTGACCGCCGGGCTCGTCGCCCTCGAAGACGAGCGGATCGTTGTTCGATCGAGCGGCATAGATGGCGGCTGAGAGACCGGCAATTCCCGAACCGGCCACGATAAGCGGTCGGTGATCGACGATGTCGGCGTCTGGTTGCATATACTGTACCTTCGACAGTGTCCTCCTTTTAGGTTCCGCTGTCGTGCGTGGCCGCCACCAAACTATATTGTAGATTGTTCACAATATTGGTTGCGGCGGATTCATTCGTCTGCTGCGACACCGTCGACCGAGTGTCGAGTCGCTACGCTCCCTGACTCGACTCGTCCATCGCTGGAAGGTCGACGACCGCGACATTCCCTTCTTCGTAGCGGAACGTCAGGTCGCCACCCAGTGCGGTAGCGCACCACGTCGCCACCCAGAGGCCGATGCCGCTCCCGTGCTGCAGGGCCGTCTCGTCCCCCGATTCGATTGGCGCGAGTTCGGCCGCGTCGATTTCCGGGTTGTTATCGCAGACCTCAAAACGGATCCTCTCGGCCTCGCCGTCTGAGACTCGAACGGTCACCGTCGGGTCCGTCGGCGCGTGGACGATCGCGTTCTCGACGAGGTTCGAGAGAATCAGCGACAGGAGGTCGCGATCCAAACGGACGGCGGACCGCGAGGTGGCGACATCGACATCGACGGTCGCGGCGGGGTGTTCGTCGGTGAGCGCTTCGACTACGCCGGTGACGGCCGAATCCAGATCTACCTCGACGCGTTGAACGTCCCGTTCTGCGACCCGCGCGAAGGCTCGTGCCTTTTGGGAGATAGACTGCAACCGCTCACCGGCCTGACGGATCGTGCTGGCCTGTGATCCGATATCGACATCCGACGACGATTCGATCAGTTGGGCGCGTCCGAGAATCACCGTCAGTTCGTTCCGGAGGTTGTGCCGGAGGATCCGATTGAGCACGTCGAGTTGTTGGTTCTGCTGCCGTTCGGTCGAGATGTCGTACAACACCACCAACCCGCCGACTTCGGTCCCGGCGGGGTCAGTCAACGCGGTGTAAGAGACCGAAAAGACGGCTCCGTTCTCGCCGTCGATCTCCCCGGCGGTCAACAGTGTCTCGAGGTCGACGCCGATGAGTCGCTCCAGATCCGCTGGTCGCCGCGCCGCCGGATCGACGTCGAACAGCGACTCCGCGCGGCCGTTTAGTTTTACCACCCGACTGTCGGTATCGACGACGAAAAGCGGATTGTCGAGGTCGTCCAGCGCACTTTGTGCAGCGGCCCGCTGCGTCGTCGGGTTCGTCTCGAACATATGTGTGCCCACGAACGCGTAGGCGTCGAAGAGCACGTGCGGGACCAGCATTGCGACGCCGAGATTGAGTTCCGGCCAAGGGCCGACGCCGGCCAGCCAGACGATGAATGCCCCCGCCGGCGGGAGCGTGCTAACTGCGACCGCGATCGCCTCGCGCCGGTACAGCGGTCCGTACGCTACGATGGTCTCGACCAGCAACAGAACAGCGACGGCGGCAGCTGCGAGTGACGCCAGTGCGAGGGCGTACCCGAGCGGCTGGATGGCGTACCGGACCGTCGCAACCCCGAACAGTGGCGAAAGTTCGAATCCACGCCACAACACGTCGTGGGCCGGATGGGTCAGCGCGAGCAGACTGCCGCCGACGGGGAGGACGAACAGCAGGCGGAATCCGCGGGATCTGAACAGATCCGTCCGCCCCGTGTAACTCAACGCGAACGCCAGGAACAGCGGGCCGAGCCAGAGCAACCCGACCCATACGAAGGCCTCCGCGTACCGACGGAGCAGCGGGTCGAAAGTGAGCAAGCCGAACCCGTAGGCGGCGGCCACAGTGGCCTGTGCACTCAGAGTGAAAATGAACCATCGGGCGCTGACCGTCTCGCGATACTGCCGCAAGTACCACATCAGGCCCAGCGTGCCGGCGACGGCCGCGAACGAAGCGAAGACAACGATGACGCCAGGTGCCTCTACCAAATCGGTCTCATAAAATACGAACCGGCCAATAAACGTTCGTCTCTGGAGCGGCTAATCAATTCGGATCGACTGCGAGTCAGCGCCGTCGGAATCGTCGATTGTGCCGGAGCCAGCGGGATCTTCTGACTCGCTAGAGCAAACGGGGTCGTTGGGCTCACCGGAATCATTGGGGCCACTGGACTCACGGGAGTAAACCGACCGGTTCGATACGAGCATACTTACTCCCGGATCGCCGACTGCCGGTATGCCCGCGGATCTGACTGAAAAAACAGACAGGTACGAGGCGATGCTGGCCGACGCGCTCACCGAGGCAACGATTGCCGTCCCGGAGCCACGCCCACTCGGTACGGCAGCCGCGGAGATCAGGGAGATGGCCGAGTCGTATCTGGAAGACGGGCGGCACTTCCGCGAGAATGACGACCCGGTAAACGCCCTTGCCGCCTTCTCTTACGGCTACGGCTGGCTCGACGCCGGCGTCCGGCTCGGACTGTTCGAGATCCCGGACGAAACGAGCCTGTTCACGACCGCCTGACGACTCACGACTGTGTGACGACCACAGCGCTTCGGCGACATCTCACTCGAAGCGGTACGTCGTCCCGCCGTCGCCGTCCTGCACCTCGACGCCGAGGTCGGCGAGGTCGTCGCGGAGGTCGTCCGCGCGGTCGTAGTTGCCGGCGTCGCGCTCAGCGTCGCGAACGTCGAGGACGAGTTCGACCAGTTCCTCTGCGAGCGTTACCGTCCCATCGCCGGCGGCCGCGTCGCCGAAAGAGAGCCCGAAGACTTCTCCTGCGAGGTCCTCGAACGTCTCGACGGCCTCTCGAAGCGCCCAGAAGTCGTAGGCGTCGCGGTCGTCGGCGTGTCGGTTCGTCGCGGTCGCCAACTCGAGCAGCGCGGCCATCGCTTCGCGGACGTTGAAGTCGTCGTTCATCGCCTCACGGAAGTCCTCGCGCGTTCCGGTGATCGCCTCGCGGAAGCGCTCGTCTTCGACCTTCGCGTACGCGTCAGTGCTGTCACAGATGTCCGCGGCGGTCTCGTAGGCTCGCTCGAGTCGCTCCCAGCGCTCTTCGGCCTCCTGCATCTCGCGCTCGCCGAAGGTCTGCTCGCTCCGGTAGGCGGTCGAGCAGTAGAACGTCCGCACCACGTTAACGCCGTACTCGTCGAGGGCCTCGTCGACGGTGAGGAAGTTCCCGAGACTCGAGGACATCTTGTCGCCTGCGGTCTGGAGGAGGCCGACGTGCAGCCAGTAGCGCGCAAACTGCTCGCCGGTCGCGGCCTCGCTCTGGGCGACCTCGTTTTCGTGATGGGGGAACACCAGGTCGCGGCCGCCGACGTGAATGTCGAGAGTGTCGTCCAGATGCGTCATCGACATCGCCGAGCACTCGACGTGCCAACCCGGCCGGCCCTCGCCCCACGGCGACTCCCAGGTCTGGCCGCAGGCGTCCTCGATGGGGTCAAGGCTGGGGTCGCGGTGTTCGGCGACGTCCTCGGGGGCGACCGCACCAGCCTTCCAGAGCGCGAAATCCGCGGGATTACGCTTTTCTGAACGCTCCGCCTCGGTGTCCTGCGTTTCGATCTCGTCTAACTGTTGATTCGACAGTTTCCCGTAGTCGTCGAAAGCGGTGACGTCGAAGTAGACAGACCCGTTCGACTCGTAGGCGTATCCCCGATCGACGAGCGTCTCGACGAGATCGATGATTTCGGGGACGTGCTCGGAAACTCGCGGATACACCTCGGCGCGCTTGAGATTCAGTCCGCGCATATCTCGGATGACGTGTGAGGTGAAGAACTCGGCCACGTCCGCCTCGCTACGTCCGTACTCGTCCTCGCCAATCCGGGCGACGATCTTTTCGTTGACGTCGGTGAAGTTCTCGACGTGCCGGACGTCGTAGCCCTCGTACTCCAGCCACCGGTGCATCACGTCCGCGTGTGCCCACAGGCGAGCGTGCCCTAGGTGCGCATCATCCGAGACCGTCAGCCCGCAGACGTACAGTAAGACCTCGTCGTCGTTCCGCGGTTCGAACTCATCGCGCTCGCCCGTCAGGGTGTTGGTCACGGACAGCGTCATTACGTCTCTTTTCTCCGGACGCGTTTTTCAAGTCGTCGGAACGGTCGGTGCCGACCGGCCTTCCCGCCCGCCGACTGTGCGAAATCTCCACCGGATGTTTTCCCGTCCGGAGGGACTCGGCACAAGTGTTTACTCGGTCCTCAAATAAAATCGCGATATGAGCGAAAACGGCGGGACCAGAACGGTCGCGGTCGTCGGCGGCGCGGGCGCGGTGGGTTCGAGTACGGCGTTCGCGTTGATGGACAGCAGTCTCGTCGGGGAGATCGTCCTCGTCGACATCGACGACGAACGGGCCGCTGGTGAGGCGATGGACCTCAACCACGGTGCGTACTTCACCTCCTCGGTCTCCGTCCGGTCGGGGGACTACGAGGACTGCTGGGACGCCGACGTCGTGATCGTCACCGCCGGCGCGAGCCAGCGCCCCGACGAAACCCGACTCGATCTGCTCGAACGCAACACCGATATCTTCGCGGAGATGATCCCCGAGGTCACGAGGGGTCTTGACGACGACGCGGTGCTCCTGGTCGTCACGAACCCCGTCGACGTGCTCTCCTACGTCGCCTGGCAGGTGTCGGATCTGCCCGCCGACCGCGTGATCGGGTCGGGGACGGTCCTCGACACCTCGCGGTTCCGGCACGCTTTGAGTCGCGAGTTCGATATCAATTCGAAAAACGTTCATGCATACGTGATCGGGGAGCACGGCGACAGCGAGGTGCTGGTCTGGAGTTCGGCGAACCTCGGTGGTGTTCCCGTGGACACATACTGCGACCAGCGAGGGATCGGGGACGTGGCGGGGCTGGAAGCGCGCATTGAGTCCGAGGTCCGCGAGGCAGCCTACGAGATCATCGAACGGAAGGATCGGACGAACTACGGCGTCGCGCGCTCAGTGTCCGCAATCGTCGAGCGGATCCTGGGCGACGACGACGCGATTCTCACCGTTTCGACGCTCGTCACCGGTCGACACGACATCGACGGCGTCTACCTGAGTCTCCCGTGCGTCGTCAACCGCGGGGGCGTCCGTGAAGTGCTGGGCTTCGACCTCGCGGCAGACGAGGTTTCGGCTCTGCAGCATTCAGCCGACGTCATCCGAGAGTCTATCGACCAGTTGGACCCGGTCGACGAGTGACCGTTTCCGAGAACGCTATGGTCTCCCGTCGTGGCCCGTTCGACGAGGAAAACCGACTGTCGTTCAGCCACCTGAGCCCGCTGGTGTGCCGACTGCTGAGTTTCGGTCAACGTGACGGCGGTTTGAGAGCGACCTCCTGAACACGGCGCGCGTATCCATCACCAGCGCGCCAGATTTGCTCGAGGCACGTGCTGTCGTGTGATAATACTTAACAAAATGACTCCTGAAGTCGTGCAGGAAGCCCGTCAATACAATTCGAGAGACACACGATGACAGACCAACCGGCCAACCAGCCGCCAGAATCAGCGGACGACAACTACGACCGACTGTTAGAGCAGTGGAAGCGTCTCGCGTATCTAAAAGACATTGAGGAAGTCCTCTCCTGGGATGCATTCACCGCAGTTCCGGATGGGGGAGCGTCGGCACGATCCAAACAGCAGGGCGCACTCTCCACGGTGATTCATCGACAGCGTGCCGATTCCGCGTTGGGCGACCTGCTCGAAGCTGTCGATTCCGCGACATTGACCGATCAACAGCGGGCCAACGTCAGAGAAATCCGTCGCGAGTACGAGCGGGAGGCTGCCGTACCGCCCGCCCTCTCTCAGCAGCTTTCGGAGACGATCACCGAGGCCACGGACGCTTGGCAGCAGGCGAAGGCGGATAACGAGTTTGACTACTTCGAGGACTACCTCGATCGGATCATCGAATTGAAGCGCGAGGAGGCCGCCGCAATCGACCCCGACGCCGACCCGTACGGCGTCCTCTTCGCGGAGTATGCCCCCTACACTGACGTAGAAACGGTCGAGCGGATCTTCGATCGGCTCCAACGAGAGTTGGTCCCGCTAGTCGAGGACATCCGGCAGTCGGACACCGAGTTGACCACAGATGCGTTCGCCGGTACCTTCGACATCGATGCCCAAGCGGCTGCGTGCCGCGACATCCTCGACGAGTTCGGCTACGACTGGGACCGTGGCCACGTCGACATCGTCCCGAACGGGATCACGCTCGGTAACCAGTTCGACTGTCGGATCGGCCTGCAGATGAACGAAGACGACTTTCATCTTATGCCGTCGGTGGCGGTTCACGAATTCGGTCACGCGCTGTACAAACAGCAACTGCCACAGGAGCACTATGGGACCCCACTGGGATCGATTCAGGGGTATTTTGTCCACGAATCGCAGTCCACGCTCTGGGAGTGTCACGTCGGGCGGTCGGAGGAGTTCTGGGAGTATATCCGTCCCACAGTAGTTGAGCACTTGCCTGCAATCGAGGGGAGTGCCAGGGACCTATACGAGTCGTTCGTCCACGTCCGACCCGATGAACCGAACCTGTTGCGAGCCGACGAACTCACCTGGCAACTCCACATCTTAGTCCGGTGTAAGATCGAACGGGCCCTCGTCGCTGGTGATATCCAGGCCGCGGACGTGCCGGAGGTCTGGCGCGATACCTACGAAGAGTACCTCGGGTTCCGGCCTGAATCCGACGCCGAAGGGCCGTTGCTCACGATTCACTGGGCGAACGGCTGGGTCGGTTACTTCCCGACATATACGCTCGGCCACGTCCTCGCGACCCAATTGGCGGCGGCCGCGCGCGAGGATATCGACGGGTTCGACGAGAAACTCCGTCGCGGTGAGTTCGGCCCCCTTCGGGAGTGGCTGCGGGCGGAAATCCATCAGCACGGTCAGCGCTATACCACCCCCGAACTGATCCGGCGTGTCACAGGTGAGGAGCTCACCGCGGACTATTATCTGGAGTACGTCACCGAGAAATTCACCGACCTGTACGACCTATGAACCTATCGATGGGTAACAATTCTATCAGACACAAGTGCGGTTCATACGAGCGAGTCGAATACGCGCGAGGTATTTAACATAGCTTCAGAAAATACTCAGCAACTGAGGGTTTCAGCAGAATAAAATTTACCTGATATTTCCGCTTCAGATCCATTATAATCGATGAATATGAGTCTGTCTCCGACACGCCGACAGTCTGTTTGTTTGGAGTATCTTTTTTGACTATGATGAGTAGAAGAGAGTGTGCGACCGACGAACAGAGAGAACGGAGCAGAAATCACAGACCAACGGACGACCGTCGAGCAGGTTCTCTATGGGGAGACCGACACGCGACTTCGGGCAATCTGGCGGGTTCTATTCGCATTGGCGGTGTTCGTCGGAGTCGTTGTACTCGGGGAGACGATTCTCAGTGCCACCGAAGTTCCACCTGTCATTACAGAGCTAAAACTCCCATATCTCGCCGCAGTTGCTGGTGCCGTCGTGGTGGCAGTCAGACTGGGTAATCGGTCCGCGTCGGGTGTCGGATTCGGTATCAACGTCGTCTGGTTGCGTGATCTCGCTGTCGGCGTTGGAATGGGACTCGTGTTCCAGTTGGCCGTCACTGCTATCTGAGCCAGAACGGGCGAGCTCACAGTCGCGGACACGACCGTCAGAGGTGTTGCGACGGGCCCATCGTCTCTCGCCCTCGTCACTAGTGTAAGCCTGTTCGGCGTGTTGGTTACTGCAGTATGGGAGGAGTTCGTTTTCCGGAGCTTACTGATCCGAAATGCCGCAGAGGGACTTGCTGCACGGAGCGTCTCACCGACAGGCGCATTGGGGGGTGCAGTTGTACTAAGTGCGCTCGCATTCGGACTTCCTCACGCGTTCGGTGTCGCGGCCGAGTACACGAATCCGGCGTTTGGCGCACTACAGGCAGTTCTTTCCGTGTCGTACTTTGTGGCAGCATATGCGGCTACGGGAAGCCTTGCGCTCCCAATCGGGATCCACTTCGCGTCGAACGCTTGGGTTATACTGGTCGTCGGAAGGGTTAGCAGTCCGTACCCGAAGCTTTTCGCGGTCGAGCGAACGGTAGCCGGGACTATCGATACACTACTGATCTTGCTGCCAGGGGTTCTCCTCATTGCGCTTGTACTGTGGTGGGCACGCCTCACCGGACGCACAGGGATGTCGGTCAACGACGCCTACCGGCGCATCGTCGAGAGTTCTTGACCGCTCTCTGAAGTCCACAGCGCAGGCGAGTCAGTTCTTGTCGGCGGCTTGCACCCCCAAATAGGGTCTACTGTAATTAAATGTGACCGCTCACGAACTCCCAGCGGCTGCCACTCCTCAGCGATGGTGAGATGTCCGCGGCGGCTGCAAATCTCTGCTCGTGCTCTCAGCAGCTTCAGCACTATTCTCTGGAGTGCAGACACAAGACACAGTACGGAGATCACTGTATCGGGTCACTGACAGAACCCTCCCTCATATGCTGGCAATGAATCCAGTGAAACGAGCGACTTGCTACCCGTTCGACTCAATACCGGCGATCACAGTTACGATCCCGTGCTGCACAGAGCCTCTATATCAGCAGTCCGTTTCTGACAGATCCTGTGTAGGTGCCGATTCGGTGTGATACCGCGTTCGTCTGTACTGACCGATTTCTGTTTTTTCGGCTCTTCGCTGACTGCCGCTCCTCCGTCGCCTTCGCTCGGATCGAGCGCGGCCCGATCGTTACTCCGGGACCATCTCCAGCGCCGATTCGACGAGTCTGAGCGCGTTCGCCCCGTCGCTTCGGGGAACGACAATGACCAGCGTATCGCCGCTGACGCCCGCGGCATCGACGAGGACGTTCTCCGCGCGGAGTCGCCCGACGACCGCGGTGAGTGCCTCGGCGTCGACCGCCTCCTCCGCGACGATGGCCGTTAGACAGCCGTCGCTCGTAACAATCGCCGAGTTCCCGACGTTGAGGAGGACGTCCGACGCCGACTCGGGCGTCGATTCCGCGTCGGCCACGTCGACCCCGGCGAGGCCGACCCCGCTGCGCATCCGGACCGTGACGTCGCGGGTGGTCTCTTCGACGGGGTCGAGATCCGCCTCGAACCGTCGGAGCGCCGTCGCGATGGAGTCGACGTCGCCGCCGATATCCAGCGACTCTGCAGCGGCCGTGTAGTTAACCGCGCCAGCCCTGAGCGCCCGGAGCAACCACGGGCGGGCCCGAACAGCGGCCCGCGTCTCTGCGGCCAGTGACATATCACTGCACTCGGTCGACGACGGCAAAAGTCCCGATGGTTTTCACACACCGAACCGGCGCTTCCGATAGGCCAAGAATCGTTGGCTGAACCCGAAGTCACTAAGGGCACTCCGTTCTCTGAATCCAATATGCAAGCGCTGGTCATCGTGGCGCACGGGTCGCATCTCAATCCCGACTCCTCGACGCCGACGCACCGTCACGCGGACACGATCCGCGAGACGGGCGCGTTCGACGAGGTGAAAACCGGATTCTGGAAGGAAGAGCCCTCGCTCCGAGAGGTCTTGCGGACCGTCGAATCCGACGAGGTTTACGTGGTCCCGCTGTTCATCAGCGAGGGCTACTTCACCGAGCAGGTGATTCCGCGCGAACTCCGCCTTTCGGACTGGGACGTCTCCGAGTGGGAGTCCGATGGGCTCAGCGCCGACACGGCGACGCTGACTGCTGAGGATACCGGCCAGACCGTCCACTACTGCGGTCCCGTCGGGACTCACGAGGCAATGACGGACGTGTTGGTCCGCCGCGCGGAGACAGTGACTGGAGATCCGGAGGTCGGCGACGGGTTCGGACTCGCAGTCGTCGGGCACGGCACCGAGCGCAACGAGAACTCCGCGAAGGCGATCGAGTACCACGCCCAGCGCGTCCGCGAGATGGACCGCTTCGACGAGGTACAGGCCCTCTATATGGACGAAGAGCCCGAAGTCGACGACGTAACCGACTTCTTCGAGGCCGAAGACGTGGTCGTCGTTCCCCTGTTTATTGCCGATGGCTTCCACACGCAGGAGGACATCCCGGAGGATATGGGGCTGACCGACGACTACCGGACGGGCTACGACGTGCCCGCCGAGGTCGACGGACACCGGGTCTGGTACGCCGGTGCCGTCGGGACCGAGGGGCTGATGGCCGACGTGATCCTCGAGCGGACCGCGGACGCCGGAGCCGGCATCGAGGAGGCGATCGACACCGTCCGCAAAGCCACGCGAGAGACGGATTCGGAACTGGACACCGGGACCGAGGCGGCGGGTGACTGACGTGCAGGACGAACAACTGGACGTCCTCCTCCAGCGGGTAGACGAGGAGCCGGTCGCCTTCGATGGCCTCCACGCGGACACAGCAGATGAGGGGTACACCCTCGCCATCGACGGGATGGAGGTCGACCACGGGGGACTCACTGAGTCGGAGTTCCGGGACGCGATCACTGAGGACATCGCCCCGTACGTGACCAACTGGTACTACTGGCAGGTCACCGTCGGCGACAGCGGGCGACACCGGCGCGCGTTCCTCCGACACGCGGAGGCGGCTCACGAACACCCCGTCCCCGAGCGCTACGATGCCCTTCGGGACGAAATGCACACGGAGTGGGGCGAGGTCTTGCTCACTACAACACTCGGAGACGCCGGTGAGCGTCGGTACCACGTGCGGCACGTCGATGACGCCGGCACCGACCCGGCGGACCTCGATACTCACGAGGATCCTCTCGACGCCCGTGAGATTGCGACGTACGACGACCGCGGGCGCTACCGGCCGCTCAAGACCGCACCGTCGCTGGTTGCGGGCTGGATCTTCCCGGACCTCGACGGGCGAGACGCCGTCGAGACCCTCGACGTGCTCTACCCGGCCTCGATTGCAAACTGGAACCGCGAACGTGAGGGCGAACTCGACGTAACTCACTGGCGAGAGACCGCAGATCGGCAGACCGGTATCTACGGGGTCATCGAGGAGATGCCCCGCGAAGGAGTCGAATGGATCGCGGAGGCGTGCTGCGTCGACTCACAGTGTCTCAAGCGCCGCGAATGGCAGTACGACGAGGGCGACGAACTCGAGGCCGACGGCGGGACAGGGACGTTCCCGTGTCGGGAGCCGTGTTCGCTCGTCGTCGCTGCCGCACGGAAGTGGACCAAACTCGAAGAAGAGAAGACCCAGACGTACGAGTTCGAACTCACGCCCTCCGAGAAGGAGCAACTCGAGGAGATCGTCGAATCTGTCGCGGACGACCGGGTCGGAGAGATCCGCGAGGCCGACGTGTACGAGGGAGCGAACCGATACCGGGCGCGGTTCCTCCGATCGAAGCGGTTCGACAGCGACGGGAACCTCTCGGGGACGCCGACGCATCCCGACGAGCACGAGGCGTCTCACGCAGACGATCACGAGGACCACTGAGTCGCCGGCTCGACCTCGATCGGTTTGGGGATTCGCCGGGCGAGATCGCCGCTCAGCGTTCGTCTAACAACTGTTGGGCGTGTGCCGCCGACTGCGCTCGCTTCCAGCGGACCTGCTCGGCGTCGCCGTATGACAGTTCTTCGCGGAGCAGATCGGGCAGGAGGCCCGCGTTCGCCTCGACGACGGTTCCTTCGGCGTCACCGAACTCGACGAGCCCGTAAGCGTCCGGTGCGCGACCGACGGTCGCCCGGTCGAGCGAGCGCCACGCCTTTCTGAGCGCCATCAGTTTTCGTCAGCGGCCGCGGCGTCCTCGCGGTCAGCGGCCTCGCTCTCGGTCACGAACTCGTAAGACGACTCGGTCCAGTCGTCCTCCACGAAGACGAACACACGGCCGCGAGCGACGTCGGGATCGGCCTCGACCTCGGTTCGCATCCCACCCAGGCGGCGGACAGTAACGCCCGGGAAGAGTTCTTCCTCCTCGCCTTCGTCGAGGATGACCCGGCCGACGCCCGTCGATTCGAGGATGTCGTCGTGACTTTTCAGGTCATTCACATAGAGCATCACGCCCTCAGTCTCCGTCGGGTCGGTCACGAGGACGTGAGTTTCCTTCTTCGGCGGGGTGGTGAGTGTATCGGTGACGGGTTCGGGGATTCCTCGGTACAGCGTCGTCCGGCCGTCGATGTATTCGACTGCCACACCGTGTTCGAGGAGTTCGACCCCGACAGTGTCCGGCGGGATGTCGTTGCGGGCGCTCATATCGCTAGCTTCGCCCGGGCTACGCAAAAGGACCGCGATGGAGCGTGTGGACCACTGATCGATCGTCGCTCAGTCGACTGCGATGACGTGCCCGGAGTTCGCCGTCCGGCCGCCGTAACTCGCGTCGTCGGTCCCGACGAACACCCGGTTGGACACGGGGACCACGTGGGCGACCGATCCGGGAATCGGGACTCGCCACCGAACTGTGCCGTCGAGTGTGAACGCAGCGATGCGTCCCGGCGGTGGCCTTCCGTTGTTACTCCCGCTTTGTTCGCTACCGTTCGATCCCGCCGGAGTGACGGCGTCCAGACGCGTCCCCGCGAGAACGCGGTCGCCAGCGACGACGACCGACCGGAGCCAGTTCGGGAATGACGCGCGCCACTGCTCTGCGCCGGTCGTTGCATCCCGACAGACGAGCGAACGCTGTCGTTGCGCGTCGCTTCCGGTCCGAAGCCCGTGGAACAATCGGGGTCCGGCCGCGCAGAGTTCCTTGACGACCGTGGGATCAGAGAGTGGCCCCGCGTTCACCGCGTCCCACCGTCGCGACCCGTCGGGTACTGCGTGCGTACGAATCATTTGCGCGGCGTCGTTGTACGTCCCGAGAGTACCGGTCGCAACGAGACTCGACGCCGTCCCAGCGTCTTCGATGACGGCCGGATCGAGCGTCAGGCTCGTGGGGTTCCGGGTCCAGACAGGACTTGGCAACCGTTTGAGGACCAGGTCGCTCCAGCGACGCGCGCCGTATCGGCCGACACGGCTTCCGGTGAGGACGAGCGAGCCGTCGACGAGGAGCGGCGTCGTCGGCCCACCCCCGGTCTGCGCGCGGAACATACAACGACCACCGTCTCGTTCCAGTGCGTCGAGTCCGTACTGGCTCCCCACATAGACAGTCTGTCTCGTGACGAGAAGTCGTTCCCCGCGGTCCCGGAGCGGGTGCCGCCACATTCGCTCACCCGTCGATGCGTCGAGTCGAACTACCGAACCGAAGGGCGGTTCTCGCTCTTCGGCGCTGTTGCCTGTTTCGGACGTTCCCGTGGCGTAGACGGCACCCCCGGCGTAGGCCAGACGGATTCCCGGAGCCTGGGCTGTCCACTGAACGGTCCCGTCGTCGCGGACTAATGCTGCGACCTGCGGCGCCTGGGCGTCGCTCCGCCGACTCCCGACGTAGACGTGCTCGGGGCCGACAACGAGGGAATCGACCGAGGAGACGGGTCGCTTTTGCCACGAGATGGTTGGCGCGGTAGGTGGGGCCGCTGCCTGTGCAGCGCTTGTGCGCGCGGAGTCACGGTCGGTGAAGGGCCAGGTGCCGTCCGGCGTCTGAATCGACGTCGGTGGCTCTGTCCGCAATCGACTCACGCCAACTGCACCCAGTGCCGCGCCGCCGGCGAGGAGGAGCCGCCGACGGGTGAGACTTCGGCTAAGTCGGGTGCGAACGGAGTCGGCCGCCGGGCTGTCGGCCGTTGAGTCGTCAGCCGCTGGGCTGTCACCCATTGAACCGTCGGCCGTAGGTCGGGCAGGCGCTGAGCCGCCGGCCGCGGGAACCATACACGACGCCGGGAAGGCCCATCATAAGTGTCTTCGGCCGTTCTGAACGGCGCGAACACGAACGGCCGAACCCCGTGAATGTCAGCCGGGCCGTTGAGTGCCGTCCTATGGTCGACAACGGTGGGGTTGAGCGATACGAAGACAATCGCTTGACGTATGCGGATCTCGCCGGTGGCGACCGGTTCGAGGCCGACGAGGCGGTCGCGTTTACTCGGAATGCGATCGTCCACTTCGCGTCCGTGTGCGATCCGCAGCCGTTTCACCCCGGCAAGACGGTTGTTGGTTCAGCGCCGCTCGATGGCCTCGTCGCTGGTGGCCTCCGCAGTTTCTGTGAGTGCAGCCACTTGGCGACGGGGGCGTTCCTCGAACGAGTTGCGTTTCTCGGTGGTACGGTCGTCGGCGACTTGCTCGGCTCCGGCCGGTTGCCCCCGGCGTAACCGTCGCTGCCGGGGTCGACGTCACAGCCGAGCGGATTTCGGGTGCAGACGAAGGGCGTGACTATATCGACGTGATCGGTAGCGAGCGAGATGATTCACCAGTCGTCACCTGGCGCGTTCTGGGGGTGTTCAGCCGCGTGGTCGACGACAGATCGTGACGCCAAAGTGCCACGGCGGATCGCTACACTCTTCACGTCGGTCGATAGCACTCCTGTATGCACGGCCGAGCAGTCGCACTCGGGGCAGGGACGGTGTTGAACGCCCTCTCGACCGGTGTCGGCTCGGCGTTCGCTATCGACGCCGAGACCACCGCCGTCGTCGAACTCGACGAATCGGGACACACCGAGGGGACCGTCGCCGAGGACGACGCCGCGGACACGCGGCTGATCGAACGGTGCGTCGAACTCGCAATCGAGACATACGGCGACGAACGTGAGGAGACGCTGTCCGGTGGGACGGTCCGAACCGAGAGCGACGTCCCGATGGCGGCCGGTCTCAAGAGTTCGAGCGCCGCCGCCAACGCGACCGTACTCGCGACGGCAGGCGCGCTTGGAGCGGATCCGGAGCGTCTCGAAGCCTGTCGGCTCGGCGTCGAGGCGGCCCGAGACGTCGGCGTGACAGTCACGGGCGCGTTCGACGACGCTTCGGCGTCGATGCTCGGGGGCGTCACCGTGACCGATAACGAGACCGACGACCTGCTCGCCCGTGACGAGGTCGAGTGGGAAGTCCTCGTGTGGACCCCCGCAGAACGCGCCTACACCGCCGACGCCGACGTCGACCGCTGTGCGAACGTCACTCCGATGGCCGACCTGGTTGCCGACCTCGCGTTGGACGGTCGGTATGCGGAGGCGATGACGGTCAACGGACTCGCTTTCTCGGCGGCGCTCGGCTTCTCAACCGACCCGGCCGTCGAGGCGATGCCGCACGTGGCCGGCGTCTCGCTTTCGGGAACCGGCCCTAGCGTCGTCGCTGTCGGTGACGCCGACGGACTTGATCTGGTAGAGAAGCGGTGGGACCAGCGCGACGGGCAGACGTGGCGAACGACGACTCGAACGGACGGAGCACGACTGGAATGACACGAGAGCACGAATCTGACACTGACCAGAGCGTCGACGCCGAGGAGATGTCGCTGGACGAATTGCGGACAGAGATTGAGAACATCGATCGCGAAATCGTCGAGTTGATCGCGCGGCGTACGTACGTCGCTGATTCCGTTGCGCAGGTGAAAGCCGAACGTGATCTTCCGACGACCGACGAGGGGCAAGAAGAGCGTGTGATGGAACGGGCGGGTCGAAACGCCGAGCAATTCGGCGTCGATTCGAACCTCGTGAAGGCGGTCTTCCGGCTGCTCATCGAACTGAACAAAGTCGAACAAAGAGAGAGCCGCTGAGTGAAGAGACGTTCGTTCACGCTCTTCGAGCGACAGTATAGTCTTAACGATCCGATCGGTGCGTTATAATGATATGTCATCTATGAACTCTCGTCGAGTTCGGCTACAAAATTACGACGGAGTAGCCGGAGCACCAGGCGTGGCGGGTAGTGTCTAGATAAGCTGGTTCTATGCGAAGGCGAACGCTTGCAACCAGTTTTCAGCTGTCTTCGGTTCGACGTGGCTAAACGTATTTTAGAACTGGTTAGTTCGTCGTTTTAGTTCGCAGAAAACACGTTTGACGGGGTTCCGTTTCCCGTGGGTGACGTGTTGGAATCGGAGCCCGAGGCGGTGGCAGGCGGCCTGCAACCACGGTGCGCCATCGGCCAAAAATACTGCGTCGTCGAGGAGATGTTTCTCACGGAGTTCCGAGAGGAACATCTCGGCCAGCGCCCGTGTTCTCGTCGGAAACAGGTGGGCGTGGAGCAGACGGGTCGTTGCGGGATCGATGGCAGCGTACAGCCAGTAGCGCTCGTCGTTGAGCTGGATCACGGTTTCGTCGACCGCAACGTGATCCAGGGTCGCACCGGCGGTCAGCTGTAAATCGGCTTTCTGTACCCACCGATGGACGGTGCTGCGATGGCGCTCGAAACCCAACCTCTCAAGAAGCAACACAGTATCCGAAAGTGATAGGCTAGCCAGATGGAGTCGGATCCCGAGCTTCATCGCCGGCTTGGGTGTCGCCTCTCGCTCCAGAAATCTAACTCGATACAACCGCTATCACCGCTGAGGCGGTCGAAACTGAGCACAGAGCACTCACAGTTTTGACCGCCTCATCTTTCGGCCTTATCGCAACACTGCCAGCGTGGCGAATCCGTGGATTTAAACCGACCCACGCGGCTAATAAAGAGTAAGGGCGCTTAGCTCAGTTTGGACAGAGTGCTTGGCTTCGGACCAAGTTGTCGCGGGTTCAAATCCTGCAGCGCCCAT
>NZ_JBDGQZ010000018.1:0-141470 GCF_042218505.1 Halobellus sp. | reverse complement strand
GTTTTCTCCCTCGCTATAGGGCTGTGGCCCGGTCACGCAGGCCCCATCGGAATCTGTGTCATTGCCGTGTGACGAACAGACCGCGTTCGTCACCGCCCCTTGTCTGTTGAGGGCCGGCGTCTCACCGCTTCCATAGCGGTTTTAGACACGTCGGGCCACAGCAAAAATGTTCGGTTGGTCGTCCAGTCCGGCCACAGTCCGGTGGTTTTCTCCCACGGAGTGTCCGCTTGACCCCCGCCTGTTCGCTCCTCGGTTCCGACGGCGTGTCGGAACACTCGTCACTCACGAGAAGGCGGGGGTATGCGCTCGTATCTCTATCATCTTCCACGAGAACCCCTATCGTGTCGCCTTCCCCGTCTGATTCTCCGAGCGAATCGATCGTGTTACAGCCAGTCGTTGATGTCAAAGAGGGAACTCCGATCGTAGCGAGTAACTGACAGCGGGATAGCAGGGCGTTCTCCGGGTGAAACGAAGGGCTGGGGACCATCGAACGGGGGTTCGTCAGGATTTCTCTCAATAGTTTCGTGTGAACCATACACTCGCATACTCAGTGAGTGGTTGGTTCAGCAGTTTCAACGTGGAGCAAATACAGTCTTCGTGCTGACTACCACTACAGTAGTGCTATGCCCCCTATATTCGAGACTACTCCACTTACCAGTTGCCAGATAGATACTGCTGTTTCACTGTGTTCGGCGAGGGCCTCGATATAATAGGTGATTATCGCTGGAATATGATCCTCTCCGCCGCTCTCACATACTCTCCCACGCGTCGAGCGCGTGGCGGGGCGAGGCGACATCCGCGATCCAGCGGGCCGCGATGGCCTTCTTCAGGTTTCGAGCCGCGGGACCACCGAAGACGTTCATCGGGAACGATCCGAGGACGGGCAGTTTGACTTCGTGCGCGACGGCGTCGTCGCCGACGGAGATGACCGTTCCTTTGTCGTCGTGCCGCCAAGTCTTCAGCGGCTTCCCCGCAGCCGCCCGAGCGACGTTCTCGCCGGCGACCTCCGCCGCTTGCCAGGCTGCCTGGGCTGTCGGCGGCGCGACGTTGTCAGCCCCCTGCTCGACGAGCGCCGTGTCGCCGACCGCGAAGACGCGCTCGTCCGACGTCTGGAAGTCGGCCTCGGCGAAGACGCGGTGTGAACGGTCGTCCTGCTCGAGGCTCATCTCGCTGACTTCCTCGTGGCCCGTGATGCCGCCCGTCCAGATGAGGACATCGTACTCGAGGGCGTCGTCGTCTTCGTCGTCCCCCAGATAGGCGGTATCCTCGTCGACCTTCGAGATGAATTCGCCGGTGATGATCTCGACGTCGAGATCTTCGAGGCGGCTCCGGAGTGCGCCCTGGAGTTCGGGATCGTTGCCGGGGAAGACCTCGTCGAGGCCCTCGACCAGCGTCACGTCGATCGGCGCGCGGTGCTCGTCGCGATACTCGGCGATCTCACCGGCGGTCTGAATGCCCGAGAGGCCGGCACCGCCGACGACGACCTGCGCGGGGTCTTCGCGGGAGGCCTCCGCTGCGGCCTCTTTCACGTCTGCGTGAATCGCTCGCGCGTCGTCAAGACTCTTCAGTTCGTGGGCGTACTCCTGGAGGCCCTCGATACCGAAGAACGCGGTGCCCGAACCGATACCGAGTAGCAGGTAGTCGTACTCGATCTCTTCGTCAGCGAGTTCGACGATGCGCTCGTCGACGTCGACGTTCTCGACGTGTCCCTTCACGAACTCCGTGGAGTCATCTTTGACGTCGTCGACTGGGATAGCAATCTTCGATTCGACGCTCGGATCCCGGATGCAGCGATGGACCTCGTGGAGAACGAGGTGGTAATCCTGCTCCGAGATCCAGGTGAGTTCCGCGCTCGCGTCGAGTTCCGCCTCGAGCCGTTTGACCGCACCGGCACCAGCGTACCCGGAACCGACGACGACGACCTGCGTTGTCATATCTGTGACTCAGGCGTCATCGGATAAAGGGACTGCGAAACGCCGATGCCGTGTGTTTCGGGTGGAATAAGCCGTATCAGGGGCTCTATATAGAACCGAGGGATGGTCGCCGTATCGACCCTCACTCGATCGAGAGCCCCGCGTGCCAGCGGTCGACGCCCGCCTCTCGTTTGACTTCGTCCATCTTCGCGAGGAGGTGGACGCCGAGGCTGGCCGTCTCGGCCGCCCGCGACTCCCCCGCGGCCCGGAACTCGCCGGTGATCCGGTTCGCGTAGACGGAACAGACCGCGCCGGCTCGAAGCCCGTAGACGTTCGCGACGGTGAGCAGCGCGGCGGCCTCCATCTCGATATTCTTCACGTTCGCCTCGCGGAGTTCTTCGACGAGCGACTCCGCGCCGGCCGCACGGAAGTCGTCGACCCCCGGGCGACCCTGCCCCGCGTAAAACGAGTCAGCACTCATCGTCAGCCCGACGTGATAGTCGTAGCCAAGGCGCTCTGCGGCGGCGACGAGTGCGGAGACGACTTCGCCGTCGGCGAC
The DNA here is from genome assembly GCF_042218505.1 of Halobellus sp. Taxonomy (NCBI): domain Archaea; kingdom Methanobacteriati; phylum Methanobacteriota; class Halobacteria; order Halobacteriales; family Haloferacaceae; genus Halobellus; species Halobellus sp. The sequence continues at coordinate 138,998 of NZ_JBDGQZ010000018.1, read as the reverse complement.
CGCCGGGTAGTCCTCCCGGACGTACTCCTTCGAGGTGCCTTCCTGCCGGACTGCGCCCGAGGTGATGACGAGGTCGCCGACGTCCATCCCGGGTTGGATCGCTCCGCACGAACCGACCCGGACGAACGTGTCTGCGCCCACCCGCGCGAGTTCCTCGATAGCGATTGTCGCTGATGGACTGCCGATTCCCGTGGCGGTAACAGAGATCGGCGTTCCCTCGTAGGACCCGGTTGCGGTTCGGTACTCACGGTGGTACGCCTGCTCCTCAGAATCGTCCCACAGCGCCGTGATCTTGTCGACGCGTTCCGGATTCCCCGGCAGGAGAACCGCATCGGCGACCTCGTCGGGGCCGACCGCAATGTGGTACTGCGTGTCGTCGTTCGGGTCTTCGCTGTCTGTCATACCCGAGTGTCGAGAACGCAGGGAAAATACACTGTCGCCTGTTGGTCTCGCGATGCGCTTACTCGCCGTTGTCGCTTCGCTCGGCCTCTGCCGCCGAGAGAGTCTCCAGCGTGATCGTGTCCGGGAGGAGGTCGCCGAGGGCATACACCGTCGTCTCCTCGCCGCCTTCGTCACAGACGATTGGCAGGTCTTCGTCAGCGAACTCGGCGAGAGTCTGCCGACACATCCCACAGGGGGTGACTCCGTCGCGTGCGCCCGAAGAGACTGCGATACGCTCGAAGTCACGGTGACCGTTCTTCACTGCCTCGGCGACCGCGACTTCCTCGGCGTGGAGGCTGTTCGAGTAGTTCGCGTTCTCGATATTACACCCGAGATACACCGAGCCGTCGGCGGTTTCGAGGGCGGCCCCCACGCGGTACTCCGAGTACGGGACGTACGCGTTCTCCGTGACGTCGCGGGCGCGTTCGATGAGGTCGCGGTGGTCTGCCATCGACGGCGGGTTTGGAGGGACGAGGTTTGTAGGTTGGCGTCCCGGAGGGCGCACCGAAAGGGAAAGGACCCTGCCGCGCGTAGATAGTCTGTGCAACCGGACACTGAAATCGAGAACGGCGCGGCCGCCGGGCAGGCGGGACTCGGCCGCCAAATTTTGCTCGCCGTCGGCGGTACGGTGGTGATCCTCTCGGCCGGCATCGGCTGGTTCGTCGGTAGCAACGGGTCGGTGGAACTCACAGAGGCGGCAGTCCTCGGGACGAACCTGACGATTCCCGTGACGCCGCTCGCTGTGGCGCTGTACGGGGTTGCCGTCTCGACGCTCCTGCTGGGTTCCCTGTTCGGCCTCGTCGAATTCGCCTCCCGACTGGAAGACGACGAGGTGGAGTCGAGCGATGGCGAGCGGATCGAGCACGACCGATCACGCTGACACACGGGATCACAGCGCGGTGCTTTTGTCGTTGGATGCCCGAGATCCGGTATGTCTCCGACCACGTCGGCCGAGGACCGCGGTGACGCCGCGGTGACCCCCGACGAGGAGTTCGACCCTGACGATCCGCTGGACTCGTCGTCGGGCGGAAAAAACCGTCGGCGAGCGGCACTCGCTGTGGCTCCGTTTCTCGCAATCGGCCTCGCAGACGTCGTCCTGCTGCTCGGCTGGGGGATCCAGCCGCTGTGGGCGTTCGCGATTCTCCCGCCGATCCTCTTCTGTTCGGTGCTGGCGTACATCGTCTTCAGCACCGATTTTCTCGAAGATCGCACGTAGCGCCCCAGCGGTACTCGTGACCGGGGTGACAGACGACAGCGTCAGTTTCCGGTGTCGTATTTATACGTCGCCTCGTCGGCGTCGATGCCGAAATCTTCCGCGGTCTCTTCGATCGGGACCTCGCCTTCTTCCGGTTCATCGGCGGGCGACGCGCTCTTGAACCGTTCGCGGAAGCGCGACGGAACGATGAACTCGTCGGCGTGGACGGACATCGCGATAACGTCCTCCCCGCGCTCCTTCCGGACGGTTTCGAGGCGCTGGCGGACTGATTCCGGGAGGGCTCCGGTCTCCCGGGGTTCGAAATTGAACGGTGTGAAGTACGACGGCTGCCGCGTGAAGGTATAGACCGTGTCGTAGCCCTCGTCGCTCGCTTCAGACACGAGTCGTTCGATGACGTGCGCCGCGACGCCTTGTTGACGCCAGGGCGGGAGGGTGTAGACGAACGCGAGTTCACAGAACTCGCCCGAATCGGTCTTGTGGACGCGAATACGCCCGAATCCGGCCTTTCTCGACGTCTCCTCGTCGAGCGCGATTACGTAATCCCGGGACCGAAAAGCTGGGTCGTCGATGTCGGCCTCCTCAATCCTGTCGAGCAACCAGACCTCGTCTCGATTTTTGGCGTCCCGGACGTACATAACCCGTCGTAGAACGCCGGGATGGAAGTGTATTGCGGAGAGCGAAGCCACCGTTACTCGATCCCGACACCACAGCACGCGCGGCATCCGGACCCCGACAGAACAACAGATTTGTACCGGTGCCCCTCATATCGATCCACGATGGCTCGTCTCCTCCCCTCCAAATCAGAGCCCGAGGTCGACGCGTCGCCACGAGTGGTCGGCCTCGACGACGACGACGCAGACGAACTGCTGTCGGTCCTCTCTTCGACGACCGCGCGGCAGATCCTCGGCGCGCTGCACGATGAACCAACGAACCCCGCCGCCCTGGCTGACACCGTCGATACGTCCCTGCAAAACGTCCAGTACCACCTCGAACGCCTGGAATCGGCCGGGGCGATCGAGGTGGTCGATACCGTCTACTCCGAGAAAGGCCGCGAGATGAACGTCTACGCGCCTGCCGACCGCCCGCTCGTCGTGGTCGCGACTGACGAAGAAGAGACAGCCGGTCTCTCGTCGGCGCTCAAGAGCCTGCTCGGCGGCGTCGCTATCGTCGGACTCGTGAGCCTGCTCGCACAGTTCGCAATCGAGGGGCTCCCGTTCGGGGCACAGACCGGCAGCGGAGGTGGCGACGTCGGCACGTACTCGACAGAGTCCACGGAGTCGGCGCGGATCGCAGCCGAGAGCGCCGCCGCAGCCGTGCCCCCTGGCGTGCTCGTCTTCCTCGGCGGGCTGACGGTCTTGCTTCTGTGGTTCGGGGTCTGGTTCGTCCGCGAACGTCGGTGAGTGTGACCGGCGAGACCGGATGCGCCGACAGCCTGCGCGTCGGCGCGTCCCGTAACTATTCGTATCCGGACACACTAGACTAATGTATGAATCACCCGGGTGAGGTCGAAGGCATCGCCGTGGGCGTCGACGCCGACGGCGAGAACATCCCAGCCGTCATCGTGTCCGCACGGTCGGAGTTCCTCCCGATCGTGGTCACGAACGACCAGGCCCGGGCGATCCAGCTCGCCCTCTCGGGGGAGCCGTTCGAGCGACCGCTGACGCACGATCTTCTAGTCGAGATGGTGACCGAGTTCGGCGGCGCGATTGACGGCGTCCGGATCGACGACGTTGCAGACGGAACGTTCTACGCGAAGATTGACGCCGAGCGGTATAAACAGGGCCAGTCCCGTCAGTTCGTCTTCGACGCCCGCCCGAGTGATGCAATCGCCCTCGCCGTTCGTGTCGACAGCCCGATCGAAGTTGCCGACGTAGTGCTCGACGAAGCTGGACAACCGCCCGAGCGGTTCGACCTCGGCTCAGCGGACGACACGACCGAGGAAGCGGACGAGTTCGACGACTTCGACGGGTTCGACAGCGGGCGATAGGGCCAAGTCACCTTCCCGTCCGAAGAACTCGACGGACAGTCCCGACAGTATATCCCCACAGGAGGCCAACAGTGTCCTATGACACTCTCGGTTGAGACGCCAGCCGTTCCACCCCTCGAAGACGCCGTCGATCCGAACGAGTACGACGACGCCGACGTCGTTGGCGACACCGACTACCGCCGCGACGACCTCGAGGACCTTCTCCGCGACGGCGCGTGGGCGGACGCTTTCGCGGCGTGGGCGGAGACCACCGACGTGACCGACGACGAGTGGACGATCATCCTGGAACTGGATCTGCTCTCGCACTTCGATTTCTTCTGGGACGATTTCGCCGACCGCGTGGGATACCACGCCCCCGGCCTGCCGGAGGACTGGAAGGAACGCGAGATTCACCCCGACGTCGACTCCTGGAAGACGGTCTCGTCGATCAACGCCGGCCTGACGGAACTGGGACAGACCGTCTGTGAGGTGCTGAAAGACGACTACATCACCTGGGAGTCAGAGTACGAAGCGCCCGACGATTTGCCTGACTTCTAACCGCACTTTTTTTGAGTCCTCGGCCGCGCAGAGCGCGGCCTCGAACCCCTGGAAAAGATCTGTATCAAAAAGGCCGCTCGGTCGGCCTTCAGCCTCGCTCCCGGTGCGAACCGGTGTCGCGACCGCCCCGCATCAGCTTCCTCACCGTTCTACGCGGGGCACGCTGTCTGACTACTCTCACCGCACGGACTGGACACGCTCAGGCTTGTATCCGTAGGTATATTTTTGTGGCTCAGCGAAATCCGATCGTGGACCGCAGAGCCCTCCTCTCCGCGTCAGCCGCTACCCTGTCGACGACCGCACTCGCCGGATGCACCGGGACGGTCCGACGAGAGATCAGCGACCGCGTGGATATGGATATCGCGACGATCGTGTTCCACCCCGCGTCGGACCCGTGGTTTACCGACGGTCTCTCCGCGTCGTCGGATGCGACGCAGCACACCGCGCTCTACACCGAGAAACCGTCGGACGTTCCGGCGCTCTTCACCGATCAGTATCCGACGACGGAACGCACGTTCGATAACACACTGCGAAACGCCGACTACTCGTCGAACTTCATCCTGGTCTACGAAGCCCGAATGTTGCGGGCGGACGCCTATCAGGTCGCTCCGACGATACAGTACGACGAACTCGCCTGGACCGGTTGGCGGACGGTCACGGCCCCGATGGTGCGAGCGTCGCGGAACCCGACGGAACTCGGTCTCGCGCCGAAGACCACCCAGGTGATCGCAACGACGGTCACCAGATACAGCACCGACGCGTCGCCCCGACGCGTCCGCGCGCCAGTCTACGACGAGGAGACGGGCTCACTCGTTACCGAGGTCATCGCCCAGTCCAGTTCGTAACGGAGGCGGCCCGCGTGCGAACCGATCGTTCGCGGCCGTTCCACGGATTTCATATACGTTCGCGGGTACTCCATCTGTATGGACGAAGTCGACGACCAGTACACGCCCGCGGCCGTCGAATCCGCGGTTGAGAAGTACTGGGACGACGCCGACGCTTACGAGGCGACGAAGGAGGCGCACGCCGACGACCCGCCCTTCTTCTTCGTCGACGGGCCACCGTACACCTCCGGACAGATGCACCTCGGGACGGCCTGGAACAAGACGCTGAAGGACGCCGTCATCCGGTACAAGCGGATGACAGGGCACCGCGTGACCGATCGGCCGGGGTACGATATGCACGGCCTGCCGATCGAGGTCAAGGTCGAGGAGGAACTCGGCTTCGAGACCAAGCGCGACATCGAAGAGTTCGGCATCGAACCGTTCATCGAGGAGTGCAAGGCGTTCGCTGAGCGCAACCGCGAGGCGATGGACGACGACTTCCAGTCTATCGGCGTCTGGATGGACTGGGACGAACCCTACGAGACGATGTCGCCCGAGTATATGGAGGCTGCGTGGTGGGCCTTCCAGCAGGTCGACGACCGCGGACTGGTCGAACAGGGCAAGCGCTCGGTCAACTACTGTCCGCGATGTCAGACCGCCATCGCCGCTAACGAGGTCGAGTACGACGAGATCACCTCACCGTCGATCTACGTGAAGTTCCCGCTCGAGAACCGAGAGGGAAGTCTCGTGATCTGGACGACGACCCCCTGGACGATCCCCGCGAACACGTTCGTCGCCGTCGACGGCGAGATGACGTATCAGGCCGTTCGCGCAGAGAAAGGGGGCGAGCGCGAGGTGCTTTACATCGCGGAATCGTGCGTTGAGGACGTCCTCAAGGAGGGTCGATACGAGGACTACGAGGTCGTCGAGGAGTTCGCTGGCGAGGAACTCGTCGGCTACACGTACGACAATCCGCTCGAACCGCATCTGAACGAGCACGCGGACTTCGACGGCGCCGGCGAGGTGTACACCGCGGACTACGTCGAGGCCGACCGCACCGGGTTGGTCCACTCCGCGCCCGGACACGGGCAGGAAGACTTCGCCCGCGGCCAGGAACTGGATCTCGATGTCTTCGTCCCCGTGAACGGTCGCGGCGAGTTCACCGACCAGGCCGGCGCGTACGCGGGCACGTTCGTCCGCGACGCGAACGACGACATCATCGACGACCTCGACGGCGACGGGGCGCTGCTGTCGTCGGGGACGCACGAGCACCGGTACGGCCACTGCTGGCGGTGCGACACGGACATCATCTTCCTCGCGACCGACCAGTGGTTCATCACCGTCACCGACATCAAAGACGAACTGCTCGACAACATCAAGGAGACCGAGTGGTATCCGCAGTGGGCGCGCGACAACCGCTTCCGCGACTTCGTTGAGGACGCCCCCGACTGGAACATCTCCCGCCAGCGGTACTGGGGCATTCCGTTGCCGATCTGGCAGGCTGAGGACGGTGAGTGGATCGTAGTCGGGACCCGAGCGGAACTCGCCGAACGCGCCGACCAGGACGTCGATCCCGAAGCACTGGACCTCCACCGGCCCTCGGTCGATCCGCTGACGATCACCGAGGACGGCAAGACCTACAAACGAGTCCCTGACGTTTTCGACGTCTGGATCGACTCCTCGGTTGCAACCTGGGGCACGCTCGGTTACCCGAGTAAGACTGAGGCCTACGAGGAACTGTGGCCCGCCGACTGGATCGTCGAAGCGCACGACCAGACCCGCGGCTGGTTCTGGTCCCAGCTGGGGATGGGTTCGGCCGCCGTCGGTCGCGCCCCGTACGAGGAAGTGATGATGCACGGCTTCGTCAACGACGAGGACGGCAGAAAGATGTCGAAGTCGCTGGGGAACATCGTCACGCCCGAGGAGGCTATCGAACGGGCCGGCCGAGACCCGCTCCGGGCGTATCTCCTCAGTCACGATCAGCAGGGCGTCGATCTCTCCTTCGAGTGGGACGGACTGGGTGAGATGCAATCGACGCTCAACATCTTCTGGAACGTCTTCCGGTTCCCACTGCCGTATATGGAACTCGACGGCTACGACCCCGCGGCAGCAGACCTCTCTGACGGCGACCGAACCGTCGTCGACGAGTGGGTGCTCTCGCGACTCCAGTCCGTCGAGACTGAGGCTCGCGACGCCTGGGAAGAGTACGAGGTGAGCACGGCACTGAACACGGTGCTCGATTTCCTCACCGAGGACGTCTCGCGTTTCTACGTGAAGGCGATCCGCGAGCGGATGTGGGAGGAAGAGGACTCCGCCTCCAAGCGGGCCGCGTACGCGACGCTGGCGACCGTGCTGGAGGAGACAATCCGCCTGCTCGCACCGGTGACGCCGTACCTCGCAGAACAGATGTACCAGCATCTCGACGGCGAGGCGCCGAGTGTCCACGCGCTGTCGTACCCCGACCCCGACGCGGAACTCCGCGACGCGGAACTCGAACGGCAGATGGCGGTCCTCCGAGGCGTCGAGGAGGCCGCGGCGAACGCCCGCCAGCAGGGCGGCAGAAAACTCCGCTGGCCCGTCGAACGCGTGATCGTCGCCACCAGCGACGACAGCGTCGCCGACGCTATCGAGTCGCTTTCGGACCTGTTGAGCGAGCGCGTCAACGCCCGCTCGATCGACGTCGTGGACGAGTTCGACGAACTGGTAGAGCGCGCGGAACCCGAAATGGGCGTGATCGGCCCCAAGTTTGGTGCCGACGCGCAAAAAGTGATGGAAGTCGTCCAGGGCAAGACGCGCGAAGCGATCGAAGGCGGCGTCGAAGTCGACGGCGAGACCTACGAGCTCACCGACGAAATGGTGTCTTACGAGGCCGAACCGCCGGCGCACGTCTCCGGGGCGGACTTCGACGGCGGCACCGTCTACGTCGATACCTCTCTCACCGAGGAAATCGAGGCCGAGGGCTACGCTCGCGACGTCGTTCGGCGAATCCAGGAGATGCGAAAGCAACTCGAACTGGACGTCGACGCCGAAATCGACACCTACCTCGACGTCGCCGACTCCAGAGTCGAGGCGTTCGTCGACCAACACCGCGACGTGGTTGCCGATGAGACCCGGACGCGGGAGTTCCTCGACGGCGACGAACTCGCCACGGACAGCGAGTGGGCGCTCGTCGAAGAGTGGGACGTTGAGGGCGTGACCGTCACGATCGGCGTCGAACCCGTCGCTTCGGCGTAGGGAGCGTACTCGTTCACCGGCCGACTGTGCACCCCACAGATGGCCCAAGCGAGTCGGTCGGCGTCCAGTCGGGACAGTTTTGCTAACAGCCCCGGACCGATACCCGAGAGGGACGCCTCACGAACTGGACCGAGACCGCCGAACGGAGGTTCTTTGCTCCGGCGGGCGCTAGTACCGTCGATGACATCTGAGCCGCCGCTGGTGCTGGACATCGATGGGACCCTCACCGACGACGACGGCCGTCTCGACCCCCGGACGTTCACTTATCTCCAGGCGTGGGACGCGCCCGTGGTGCTGGCAACCGGGAAGTCGTTCCCGTACCCGGTGACGCTCTGTCACTATCTCGGAATCGACCTCACCGTGATCGCGGAGAACGGCGGCGTCGTTCTCGCCGACGGAGAGGTGTCTTACCAAGGCGACAGAGAGCGGGCGCAGGCCGCCGCCGAGGCGTTCATCGAGCGCGGCGGCGACATCGGCTGGGAGGGATTCGACGACGCCAACGAGTGGCGGCGCACGGAGGTCGCCGTCAACATCTCCGCCGACGAGGACCTCCTCCGATCCGTCGCTGCAGAGTTCGATCTGGAGGTTATCGACACCGGGTTCGCCTACCATCTCAAGACTCCTGGCGTCGAGAAAGGTGACGGACTGACTGCCGTCGCCGCATCGCTCGATCGTCGCGCCGAGGAGTTCGTCGCAATCGGTGATAGCGAGAACGACGTTTCGACGTTCCGCGTGGCCGGGACCTCCTACGCCGTGGCGAACGCAGACCCGGCCGCTCGGGAGGCGGCAGACGTCGTCGTCGACGGGTCGTACTTCGATGGGGCGGTGTCAGTGTTGGAGTCGCTCGGTTCGTCGTAAGCGGGGGCCGGACGCACTCAGGCCGTTGCCGCGTGAGACTCGTCTTCGAACGGGACGAACGAGCCGTTGATGTCCCATTCGTGGATGCAGTAGGGACTGCCGACTGTCCGCTCGGTCCCCCTGTCCTCGCCCGCGAGACGCCAGGTGGCGTCGTCTTCGTTCCAGACCTCGATGCGACCGCAGCGTTCACACGTTCGTTCGGTCGGGCTTTTCAGTGTCGGGGTCATCAAACGAGTTTCCGCGTGCGATCCTGATAACTGTGACTCCTCCCATCTCAGTCGGCCGGTCCGGTCGCAACGAACACACTTAGGTCCGTACCGCGCCTCGATCCGATATGGGATTTCACACCTTCGACGTCGACCGGGCCGACGCGCTCGAGGACCCCGGTCGGTATCGGTTCTGCTCGCGGGAGGAACTCGTCGCCGCGCTGGATATCGGTGACGGGGCGGTCGTCGCCGACATCGGCAGCGGGACCGGGTTCTACACCAACGAAATCGCCCCCTTCGCCGGGCGGGTCTACGCGGTGGACGTGCAGTCCGAGATGCACGAACTGCACCGTAAGAAGGGCGCACCGGAGAACGTCGAGTTCGTCGCGGCGGAAGCATCTGCGATGCCGTTCGATGACGACGAACTCGACGTCGCCTTCTCGACGATGACCTACCACGAGTTCGCCTCAGACGCATCGCTCGAGGAACTCGCTCGCGTCGTCCAGCCTGGCGGGCGGGTCGTGACGCTCGACTGGTCCGCAAACGGCACCGGCGACGACGGGCCGCCAGTGGACGAGCGGTTTGCGCTCGCTGACTGCGTCGACGCGTTCGAGTCAGCCGGATTCCGTACCGTGGACGCGACGGGTAGGAAAGAAACGTTTGTACACACTGCGCGCAGATAACCCTAAACTATTCCGATATCTGTCGAAATATTATTTTACTTTAGGTATTATTTCTCGTATATCCCGATATCAGGGTAACAGTTATTACGGTGTGTCATCTGCTACCGCGTATGGTGATATACAACGGGTCGATTGATCCATACCATCCCAATGAGAACCGTTACGAGTGCCGGGGGTGTGGCGCTCGGGCCGAACAGGGCGGCGTCTGCGAGCAGTGCGGCAAGAAGTCGCTGGTAAACATCGCGGTACCGAGGGAGTGATACCGGGCACACGACCACCCTGCGGCGACGGGGCCGGTCGGCACCACGTCGGGTCGGATGGTGTCGGACGCCGGTCGCCCGCCGCGATATATTGCTACTTCGCTCGACCGCGCAGCGCGGTACCCCGCCGGAGTGCCGCGGGCGAACGATATCGTTCGTCGCCGACCTCCGCGCGGTTGAGATCGCCGTGACTCTGTCGTCGTCAGTCATCCGGCGCTCTTTCGTTCGGTCTCGCCGCTCGCGTTCGCCCGCGAGTCCAAACTACAGGTCGAGTTCAGCGTTCACGTCCCTTCCTTGATGGGCGCGATGCCGGTGTAGCGCTCTAACAGGACCACGAGCGCTGCGCCGACGAGCGCGGCGGTTGCGAAGACGAGGACCGTCGTCGGGGTCCACGCGCGACCGAGTTCCGCCAGGCGATCCCCGGTTCGAGCCAGCGGTGCGCGCAGGGCTCCGACGATCAGCGCAACGAGGAACGCCAGCGTCGCAGTTCGTGCGCGATCGAGTGCCCACCGGACCGCGTGGGCCACGGTGAGGAGCCCGACGAGTGCACCCGAGATGAACGCGGCCACGACGATTCCGTTTGCACGCAGCGGCGCCAGCGATCCTCCCGTGGCGAGCGCCAGGAGAGCATCGACGAACGCCGAGAGCGTCCCTGTCATATAGTCGTACTGACCGAGGATGAGCAGGAGAAGCGATCCCGAAATCCCAGGGAGAATCATCGCACTCACCGCGATTGCGCCGGCGAGAAACGTGATCGGGAGGCCCTCACCGAGCGCCGCAGAGGCCTGTCCCGACGCGACGAAGGCGACGGCGAATCCTGAGACGGCGGCGGCAACACGTGGAGGCGTATCGACCGCTACCTCCGAAAAGAGTACCCACGCCGAGGCGGCGATGAGTCCGAAAAAGAAGCCGAAAGTGAGCACGGGCATCGACTGGATGCCGACGTGGACGACGCGGGTGACGGTGACAATCGCCGTCGCGATGCCGAGTCCGAGCGCCGCGAGGAACCCCGCGTCGATTGCGCGGAGCGCGGCGACGGCATCGGCGCGATGCTCGGCGGAAACCCCCAACAACACGCGGCGGATCCGCGGCAGCGACACCGCGGTGATCGCGCCGATCAACCGCTCGTAGATGCCGGTGATGAGCGCGATCGTCCCCCCGGAGACTCCCGGGACGGCGTCCGCCGTGCCCATACAGAGCCCTTTCAGGTACACGACCACCCACCACGTTCCGGCGAGGCCGAAGCTCCTCCCGCTTCGACCTCTCTCGGGATTCTCCACGTCGACGGGCGTCCCCGACCCCCCACTCGCCCCGCGCGACCCGTCTCGCTCTTTCGACATAGGAATCCGTTCGGTGCACTCTTACTCCGGACTTTCGGTTCAGTGTATCGGTGCCGACCGCTCTCACTCCGGTCTATTCACCGAAACGTATAGTGGTATGTGTCCACGTATAGCATATATGCCGGCCATCACGATCGAAGTGGACGAGGATCTCGAACAGCGGATGGATACGTACGGAAATGTCGATTGGGCTAGCATTTCCGAGCGAGCGATCCGCCAGCGGCTCGAGACGCTCGAACTGATCGACGAGGCCGCGACCGACGCCGTGGCTTCCGACGCCGACGCGGCCGAACTCGCCGAGCGGATCGACGAGATCGCTCGCCAGCGGATCGAGCAGGCCTCCGACTGAGCGGTCTCGCTGGGGGAATGCCGGCGGGCCTCGGACTGAGTGGTCCTACCGGCGAGAACGCGAGCGGGACGGAAACCTACTTCCGGTCGTCTCTCCATTCGTCGATATGCTCTCGCTTGCGCTCGCCGGCAAGCCCAACGCGGGCAAGTCTACCTTCTACCGGGCGGCGACGATGGCCGACGTCGACGTCGGCAACTACCCGTTCACCACAATCGATCCGAACCGGGGCGTCACCCACGCTCGAACGCGCTGCCCCTGTCTCGACCGCGAGGAGCGCTGCGGCAACTGTGAGGGCGGGGTCCGTTACGTGCCCGTCGAACTCCTCGACGTGGCCGGACTTGTCCCGGGCGCACACGAGGGTCGGGGACTGGGCAATCAGTTCCTCGACGAACTGACTGACGCGGACGCGATCCTCGCAGTTGTCGACGCTGCCGGCGAGACCAACGACGAGGGCGAACCCGTCGAAGTCGGGACGTACGACCCCGTGGAGGAAGCCGACTTCGTCGAGGCCGAACTCGAGCAGTGGCTGGCCGGCATCATCGAAGGCAACTGGGAGTCGGTCGTCAGAAAGTCCCGGTCGCCCGATTTCGACATCGACGACGCGCTCACCGAGATGCTGACCGGGTTCGGCGCCACCGAATACGACGTCGCGGCGTCGCTCCGGGCAGTGCCGTACGCCGAGGACCCCCAGCAGTGGACGGACGAGGACCGAGAACGACTCGCCAGGGACGTCCGCGAGCGCACCAAACCGATCGTCCTCGTCGCCAACAAGACAGACGTGGCACCCGATGGGAACCTCGAACGACTGAACGAGGAGGACAAGCCAGTCATTCCCACGACCGCAGACGGCGAGCGGGCGCTGCGGACCGCCGCCGAGTCGGGCGCGGTCGAGTACCTGCCGGGCGACGACGACTTCGACATCACGGGGGAGATCTCCGACGCGCAGCGGCAGGGGCTCGAGACGATTCGTTCGGTGATGGCGGCCCACGGCGGAACCGGCATCCAGCGGGCCATCGACACGGTGGTCTACGACGTCCTCGATATGGTGACGGCCTACCCAGTACAGAACGAGACGAAGTGGACCGACGGAACCGGCGACGTCCTGCCCGATGCCTTCCTCCTGCCGCGGGGATCGACACCCAAAGACCTCGCGTATGCGGTGCACTCCGACATCGGCGACGGCTACCTCCACGCGGTCGACGGCCGGTCGAACCGCCGAATCGCCGAGGACTACGAACTCGAAGAAGGCGACGTGATCAAGGTCGTCAGTACGGCGAAGTAGGCCCACTCGACAAGCACGGCACCCCGGACGGCAGGTCGCTCAATCTACGCCAGTAACGGCAGTGCAGCGAGCGCCCGCACGCTCGCGATTGGCCCGGAGAACTGGGCAGAGGAATCCTGCAGTGAGTCGGTCCCCGTCGACGGGGTCGAAGGCCGAGCCATCGGGGACCGATCGACGTTGTTGTACCGAACGGCCCGCCGGTTCCCTCTGAGTAGACGGAAGGGCGTCTGGACGACAACGCCCTGAGAATCGCATTTACACGACGGCGTCGTACGCATCCGCCATAACGTCGAGTGCCGCCCGCAGCGACTCCTCGTCGGTCGCATACGAGAGGCGCGCGTACCCCTCCCCGTGGTCGCCGAAAGCCTCCCCGGGAACGACGACGACGCCCCGATCCAGGCACTCGTCGACGAAGCCCTCGGGTACCTCTGGCATCGCGTAGAACGCGCCCCCCGGCGTCGGCACGTCGAGACCGATTTCTTCGAGTCCATCGACCACGAGGTCTCGGCGCTCCCGGAACGACTCCGTCATCTCTGTGACCAGGTCCTGCGGCCCCGTCAGCGCGGCTTCGGCGGCGAACTGCGAAGGCGCAGCGGCGCAGGCCTGCGCGTATTGGTGGACGCGGAGCATCCGCTCGACCCGTCGCGTGGATCCCGTCACCCAACCGAGTCGCCACCCGGTCATCGAGTAGAGTTTCGAGGCCGAGTTGACGACGACGATGTTGTCGGTGTCGGCGAACTCCATCGGCGAGTGGAACTCCCCGTCGAAGACAGTGTACTCGTAGACCTCATCGGAGATGCAGAGGATGTCGTGTTCGTCGGCGATTCGGGCGAACTCCCGGACGTCTTCGGGCGGCGACACCGCACCGGTCGGGTTGCCCGGACTGTTGACGACGAACGCCTCGGTACTGTCGGTGATCGCCGCCTCGATGGCGTCGGGATCGATCGTCAGATCGTCTCGGAGCGGGACGGGAACCGGAGTCCCGCCAGTGAGTCGCGTCAGAGCGTCGTAGGAAACGAACCCCGGGTCCGGGATGATGACCTCGTCGCCTGCGTCGATGTGCGCCTCCAGCGCGACGTGAAGCGCTTCGGATCCGCCCGCGGTGGCGATCACGTCGCCGGGGTCGACGTCGAGTTCCTGGTCTCGCGCGTGCTTCGCAGCAATCGCCTCTCGCAGCGATTTCATCCCTTTGTTCTCGGTATAGCCGTCAGCGAGGCCGTCGCGAATGGCTTCGGTGGCCGCCTCGCGGGCGTGTGCCGGAGCGGCGAAGTCCGGTTGTCCCAGTCCGAGGTTGATTGCGTTCTCGCCGGCGGCCTCGAACACCTCGCGGATTCCGCTGATCGACACCTGCTCGACCCGGTCCGAAAAATTCGTCATACACTCGCTGGAGTCTGCCACCGGGTTAGGTCTTGCTTCCTCGGCCGAGCGCGCCGGTATGTGCAGGGCGGAAATATAAGCAATATAATCCGGTATCTGTGACGCCGATAGAACTGGTCCGCAGAGTTGAGAGGCGTGTTCGGGACTCAACGGGGCATATTAGAGCTTTTTTGACCGTCAGACCTGGGTGTGACGTTCGCCGCGTGCGCGATGATAATAAGTCAGCCTTGCCTATGGTAACCGAATGATAGACGATTCGACGACCGATCGGGTCTCGGTTTCTCGACGACGGTTACTCCGGTCGGCCGGTGCGGTCTCTGCGGTCGGCCTCACGGGCGTAGCAGGCTGTACCGGCGGAGGATCTAGTGGAAGCGGGAGTGACGGCGGTTTGGACGATATCAGAGTCGCGTACATGCCGATCTATCCGGATATGCAGTACTTCATTATGGATCAGGAGGGCTACTTCGACGAACTGTCGGCGACGATCTCCGGAGAAGTGTTCTCTGACGGACCGAGTATCGTCCAGGCCTCTGCGACCGGCGATTTCGACGTGATGATGTTCGGTATCGTCCCGGCGATGATCGTGATGGACAAGGGAATTCCCTCGAAGATCACCGCGGCGAACATCCAGAACGCGATGCAGATCCTCGCGCACGACGACTTTGCGGCGATGTGGGAGGCTGCCCCCTCGGGCGCTGAGGCGTTCACCCGATTCAAAGAGGAACGGGGTCGGCGGTTCACCTTCGGCACGTTCCCGCCCGGTTCGGTTCCGGACATCCTGCTCCGCTACTGGCTCGCCGAGATCGTTGGCGTCGATCCGGAAAACGACGTGAAGATCACCGCGCTCGGTGGGGCTGGTCCCGTCCGGCAGGCGCTCTTGGCGGGAGAGATCGACGGCACGTCGATTATGGAACCCGTCCCGACGGTGGCCCAAATCAAGGGCGCACCGTATCAATCGATCGCCTGGGCGGGCGACTTTATGCCCGGCCAACCCGCAGCGGTCACGCTGATGCACGACCGGCTCCGCAAGGACAACCCCGAGCAGGCGACGGCCTTCGTCGAGCAGCACCAGCGCGCGACGACGTTCGCGAATGAGAAGCCTGATCAGGCGGCACAGCACGCGAGCACCGTCATCGGGGAGTCGTCGCTGCCGGTCGAGATCGCTCGAGAAGCGATGGACTCCCGCGCCTCCGACTTCATCACCGATCCGCACAAGATCGCTGACGGCGCACAGATCTTCTCCGAGTACGCGAGCCAACTCGGTAAGACGAGTAAGGCGCTCTCGAACGACGCGATGTTCGACTTCGGGGCGTACGACTCGCTATGAGCCTCGAGACGGGAGCGGCGTCTGGCGCCGGCACGTCCGAGGCGGCCCAATCCGACGAGGATGACGAACCGGTCTCGACGAGTTCGCTCGCGGATCTCGATGCGACGAGTTTCGCGTCCGGGTTCGTCGGATCGGTCGCCTTCCTCGCTGCCTGGCAGGCTGCGGCAATGTCGGTCAACCGGACGTATCTCCTCCCGTCGCCGGTGGAGGTCGCGGCCGCGTTCGCCGTCGAACTCACCGCGCCGACCACGTTCACGGTCCCGTTCGTCGGCGTGGTCGTCCCGGCGACCCGACTGACGGCGAATCTCGCCCAGAGCCTCCTGCATTACCTTCCGGGACTGGTCGTCGGCAGCGTCCTCGGTATCGCACTCGGCGTCGGGATGGGATGGAGTGGACGACTCGACGACGCGCTCACGCCCGTCACGCGCTTCCTCCGTCCGATTCCGCCACTGGCGTGGATCGTCTTCGCCATCGTCTGGATCGGCATCGGGCACGCCGGCGCGGCGTTCATCGTCGGCATCGGCGCGTTCTGGATCAACTTCTACAACGCGTACGCCGGCGTCGAGGGCGTCGAAACGCACCTGAAGGAAGTCGCCGCGAGCCTCGGGGTCGACGACGACCTCACGATGATCCGGAAGGTCATCCTTCCGGCGGCGACGCCGTCGATTGCGACCGGGATCCGGACGAGCATCGGGCAGTGTTGGATGATCGTCGTCGCCGCCGAGCTGTTCGGTGCGCCCGGCGTCGGATTCCAGATCATCAACGCCGCACAGAACCTCGCCACAGACGTCAGCGTGGCGTATATGGCCGTCATCAGTCTCGTGTTCCTCGTGAGCGACGGGCTGTTCCGACGGGTCGAACGGAGGGTTCTCGCGTGGCGGGCGTGAGCGACGAGGACGCCTCGACGGTAGAGTCACCGTCGTCGCGCGACGACGACCAGACGAGTCCCAGGCGAGCTTCGAAGGTCGTCGTCGACGACGTCGGGAAGATCTACGAGTCCGAACGCCAGCAGGTCGAGGCACTCTCGGGCGTTCGCTTCGCGGTCGAAGACGGCGAGTTCGTCTGTCTGGTGGGTCCTTCGGGTTGTGGGAAGACGACGCTGTTTCGGACGATTGCCGGCCTCGAAGCCCCGACCAGCGGCGAGATCCGCCTGGACGGGGAACCAGTCACCGGCCCCGGAACGGACCGGGGAATGGTGTTCCAGGAGTACGGGCTGTTCCCCTGGCGGACCGTCCGTGAGAACGTCGCCTTCGGCCTCGAAGAGCAGGGCGTGCGCGGCGCTGAGCGGACCGAACGGATCGACGAGATGCTGCATCTGGTCGGACTCACCGACTTCGCGGACGCCTATCCCAAAGAACTCTCCGGCGGGATGAAACAGCGCGTCGGAATCGCACGGGCGCTCGCGGTCGACCCCGAAATCTTGCTCGCCGACGAACCGTTCGGGAGCGTGGACGCCCAGACCCGCGATATGCTGCACTCGGAACTGCTTCGCATCTGGTCAGAAACGGAGAAGACAGTACTCTTCGTGACGCACGACGTCGAGGAAGCGGTGAAACTCTCGGATCGAGTAGTCGTGATGGCCGCCGATCCGGGTCGAGTCCGCGAGGTCGTCACCGTAGACCTGGGTCGCCCGCGCGACCGCACGGACCCGGGATTCGGCGAGTGCGTGGATCAGATCCGCAGACTGATCGGAGAGTAGCGGCGGAGCGCCCGCCCGTTCAATCGCCGTCCGCCTGTGCCTCGCGCAGGCGCTCGACGTGGGTCATCACGACCGACAGCGTCGCGTCCGCGTCGACGTAGCCGCGATCGTAGTCGTCGTGAGCGGCGTCGACGTCGCGGAGGAACTCCGCCACCGTCGCCTCCAGCGACTGTTCCCCGCCCGTTTCGTCAGTTTCCTCGGATTCGTGGCTCATATCACCGGAGTTGCGCGCGGGTCGTGAAAAGCCCGCCGTCCGAGCCACCGGAGAGCCGGCGGCACACAGTATATATACGATCGCCCCGGACCTGCGAGCGTGCTCGTGTTGCGGTTCGAGGACGGGACAATCCGGATCGAGGGGCTCGAGGAGTCCACCGCCCGCGCCGAGTCACTCCCCGATGTCGTTTGGGACGACCGCGGATTGGTCGCCCGCGCGCCCGCCTTTCGGTACGCTGATATCCGGCGCGCGCTCTGCGAGTCGGATACGGCGTTCGAGGATCACGTTCGTCACGAATCGACGCTCTCGCTGTCGCACTCGTACGATCTGCGGCCGTATCAGCGAGACGCGGGTGCGGCCTGGCGCGACAACGACGACCGCGGCGTCGTCGAACTCCCGACCGGCGCGGGAAAGACCGTGCTCGCCGTCGACGCGATCGCAACTCTCGGCGTGCCCACGCTGGTCGTCGTCCCGACGATCGACCTGCTCACGCAGTGGCGACGCGAACTCGAAACCGAATTCGAGGTCGCAGTGGGGCAGTTCGGTGGCGGCGAGCAGACTCAGGCACGCATCACGGTCTCGACGTACGACTCGGCGTACCTCCGCGCCGAGGCGGTCGGCGGCGACTTCGGACTCGTCGTGTTCGACGAGGTCCACCACCTCGGCGGCGAGGGGTACCGCGACATCGCGCGACTGCTCGCGGCTCCGGCCCGTCTCGGACTGACGGCGACGTTCGAACGGTCGGACGGCGCTCACGAGGTGCTCGAAGACCTCGTCGGCCCGAAAGTGTACGAGGCGTCTGTCGACGACCTGGCGGGCGAACACCTCGCGGCGTACGAAATCCGGCGGATCGAGGTCGAACTCGGCCCCGAGGAACGCGAGGCGTACGAGGAGGCGCAAGGGACCTTCGTAGACTACCTGAAGCGCTCGAATCTCTCGCTTGCGAGCGGCTCCGACTACCGCAAACTGGTGATGCGCTCCGGCACCGACCCCGAGGCTCGGGAGGCCCTGTTAGCCAAGCAGCGGGCGCGCCGGATTATGATGAACGCCGACGCGAAGGTGGACACGCTCGGGCGCTTGCTCGATCGCCACCGCGGCGACCGCGTGATCGTCTTCACCGCGCACACGGACCTCGTCTACCGGCTCTCAGATCGCTACCTGCTCCCGGCGATCACGAGCGAGACCGGCGCGAGCGAGCGTCAGGAGATCCTCGATCGGTTCCGCGAGGGGACGTACTCCCGGGTCGTGGCCGCGAACGTCCTCGACGAGGGCGTCGACGTACCCGACGCCAACGTCGCGGTCGTGCTCGCCGGGTCCGGCTCCGAACGGGAGTTCACGCAGCGTCTCGGCCGGATCCTCCGCCCGAAGTCCGACGGCCGAAGCGCGCTGTTGTACGAGGTCGTGACCGAGGAGACTGCCGAGGAGCGCGTGGCCGACCGTCGGCGGTAAAACGTGTCTCGTCGACGCCGATTGTAGCGCGCGATAGCGACTCGCTCAGCCGACGTCAACGCTCAGGCTGCCGTTCGAGACGAACCGCTCGTACCCGACGTCGAACGTGACGGACCACTCGGCGGTCGAATCCGCATCGACCGTCACGGACGTCTGTGTCTGAAACTGCTCGCCACCCACGTCGGCCGTCACGGTCACCATCGCGGTCCGCTGCACGTCGCTTCGGTTCCCGACGGTCCCGAACACCCGGAGCGCGCC
Source organism: Halobellus sp. (assembly GCF_042218505.1). NCBI lineage: Archaea > Methanobacteriati > Methanobacteriota > Halobacteria > Halobacteriales > Haloferacaceae > Halobellus > Halobellus sp. Next base: position 119,457 of record NZ_JBDGQZ010000018.1, on the reverse strand, counting down.
CGCGTCGGTCGCCTCGAAGTCGAACGTGCCGACCACCAGATCCGGTGGCGGCGGGGTCTGCCGCGGCTGGCCGGCAGGTGCCTCCGGGGGATTTCGCGGCCCCGTCGCCCGTGGTGCCGTGCCAAGACAGCCGCCGAAAACGGTGCTGAGTACACCCGCGGACATTCCGAGGAAGGTTCGTCGCCGCATCGTCTCTCGAAGGGTCGGCCGATGTGATGAGTCTTCTCCTGGGAGGCGGCCCGCGCCGACCGACCGGCGGCACGCTCTTGAGTTGCGCCCGCGAAATGATTTTTGTGCTGCGCAAGGACCTCCTGCGCGTCTCGCGGGCGGGCGGCGGGTACCACCCACAGTTCGTGGGGCGGGCGGATCGACCGCTGGCCGCGCGCGTCATCGGCGTGTGTCAGGGCCACGTTGGCGAACCGCGCCACCGGCTCGAGGCAGCGTTGGAGGATCTCGAACGCGACGCCGACGACTTCAAACTCGTCCGGGGGTTTGCTGCGCTCTTGCAACGGAAGGCGGAGTTCGAGATGCGGGCGTCACTGCCACCAGCGCGGGTCCGACGTGTCGCCTTTGAGGCCGCCGAGTCGGTCGGACCGGTCGTCACGGCGGCAGATCGTCTGGAGGCGCTGGACGCCGTCGCCGACCGGCTGGGGTCGGACCGCGAGACGGTCGAAGAGTCCCTGTACGCCGACCGCGACCGCAACGAGGTGCTGGCGGCGTTCGATCCGCGCTGGGACCCCGAACAACTGCTCGTCCAGTACAACCTTTCGCTGGCGCAGACCGCGTTGTTCGATGCGACCGAGGTGCGAATCCGGAGTTCGGAGCCGAAGCGGCTGGTCTCTGCGGTCAAGCGCCTCGGCCTGTTGTACGAGATCCGGCGCTTGAACGAGGGTGACGGGTCGAGTGACGGCACGGAGGCGCGCGAACTCGTGGTGACGGGTCCGGACGCGCTCTTCCGTCGAACCCGGCGGTACGGCACGGCCTTCGCCCGGCTGCTGCGTAGTGTCGCGGCCACTGCCGAGTGGTCGCTGACGGCGACGATCGACGACCGGGGGACCGAGCGGGAACTCCATCTCGGTCCCGACGACGTCTCGGTCCCCGACGTCGAGCCCGTGACCGAACCGACGTACGACAGCGGGGTCGAGGCCGACTTCGCCGCCCGCTTTTCGAATCTCGACCTCGACTGGGCTCTCTCCCGGGAACCGGAGCCGCTTGCGGCGGGCGCGCGGGCGATGATTCCCGACTTCGCCTTCGACTATGACCCGGGCGAAGCGACGGCCGACAGCCCCTCGTTCAGGGTCTTCTTCGAGGTGATGGGCTTTTGGACGCCGGAGTACGTCGAAAAGAAACTGGATCAGTTCGGCAGCGTCGCCGATGACGTCGAACTCCTCGTCGCGGTCGACGAGTCGCTCGGCGTCGGCGAGGAGATCGAGGCGCTGGATCACCGCGTGGTTACGTTCTCGAAGCGGGTCCGGGTGAAAGACGTGGTTGACGCCCTCTACGAGTACGAGTCAGACTTGATCGCGCGCGCTGCGGCCGCCCTCCCCGGAGCGTTGGTTCCCGACCGCGACGTGATCAGCCTCGAAGACGTCGCAGACGAGCGTGGAGTGGGTGTCGAAGCCGTCGAATCGGTGTCGTTTCCGGAGCACGAGCGTGTCGGTCGGACGCTGATCCGGCCGGCGGTGTTGACAGCGATCGACGCAGACATCGAAGCCGGGATGTCGCTGTCGGACGCCGAGGAGACGATGGCGAAGCACAGCGTGGAGGACGTTTCGGCGGTCCTCTCGCGACTCGGATACCGGGTTGCCTGGGAGGGGTTGGGTGGCGGCAGCGTCGAGCCAAAGTGAGTTTGCCGGCCTACGAGAGGTCTTCTCGCCGGCCCTTCGGAACGGTCGAACGGAGTTCCCCGTGGAGATAGAGGCCGACGCCGATCGGTTCGATCGCATCGGCAATCTCGTGTGCGGCGATCACGTAACCCCAGTCGCCGTCCCAGCGGGGGAGATCCTGATTCTCGCCACGCGCGAAGAGTTCTGCTTCGGATCGATCGAGGTGGACCACGTTTTCGGTTGCGACCCCGCCGAATCGCTGGACCGCGTCGGTCGAGGGTTTCCAGTGCTCCTGACGTGTCCGGAGGATACGCAGTCCCAAGCTCTCGACGGGGATCGGCGAGACCACGTCGGCCGCGAACGCCCAGAGTTTGCCGTTCCCCTTCTCCCAGAAGGTCTGTCCCGTCCAGGTCTCCGGGGGAACGCCGTATCGCTGTTCCCACCACTGAACGACCTCTTTTCGGGTCGGCCGACCCGGAACGTCACGCTCGGCGGCCGTCGCTGGTAATCGATCGAACTGTTGGCCGTCGTTCTCCGGAGGGATACCGTCGCCGTCATCACCGGGTTCGTTCGAGTCAGTCACGTAGTCACCTCCAGTTTCGCACAGAAGAACCCACCCGTGTCATTGCGGTGCGGGTAGACGCGGTGAGCCAGTTCGACCGACGGATCGTACTCGCTGCCGTCCCACTCGGTAATTCCCGGATCGGTCTCGAACCCCGCCGGCGGTTCCCACGCTATGAGGTCGCAGTCTTCGGTGTCGAGCACGTGATCAAGCACGGCTTCGTTCTCCTCGGGAGCAAACGTACAGGTGGCATAGACGACCGTTCCACCGGTACGGGTCGCCTGGATCGCCCGCCGAAGAACTCCCTTTTGAATGCCCACGACGCTCATCACGTGATCCATCGACCACTGCTCGAGTGCGTCGGGGTTCTTCCGGATCGTGCCCTCGCAGGAACAGGGCGCATCCACCAGCGCGCGGTCGAACGCCTCGATTCGCTTCCCGTGGTCGGTGCGGTCGCCGAAGGGCTTGAACGAGTAGTTCCGCGCGTCCTGATTCGTCACGACGAGGTTCGTGATTCCCAGTCGCTCGGCATTGTGCCGGAGCGCAGAGAGACGCCCGAGGTTGTTGTCGTTGCCCACAAGCGTCCCTCGATCGTCCATCAGGTCCGCGAGTTGGGTCGTCTTACTCCCAGGCGCCGCGCAGGCGTCCCAGACGACCTCGCCGGGTTGGGCATCGAGTGCGAGGGCCGGAAGCGCCGACACCTCCTCCTGCCCGTGGAGCCAGCCGTGAAAGTACGGCCACGACGTTCCGGGGCCGCGTTGTTCGAGCCGAAGCATCCCGGGATGCCAGTCGGTCGGTTCGTATTCGACGTCCGCGTCGTCGAGCGCCGCGCGAGCGCGGGTGATCGACGTCTTCAGCGTGTTGACGCGGACGACCGACGGGAGCGGCCGGTCGCACGCCGCACGAAACGCGTCGAAGTCGTCGACGAGCGACGCGTACCGCTCGAGTGGTTGCATACGACGAGCAACTCGGCGTACGCGCTTGTGAATGTCGGTTCGTGGGAGCGACCAGATCCTCGCGCCCCGGCCCCAGCGATTTTAGTGCTGTTGCACTCTTGAGTCGAATATGACCCGCATCTCCGTCCTCGCAGATGACGTCTCGCTCACGCAGCCGTGCCTGGTCGAGGGATTCCCCGGCGTCGGACTCGTCGGCAAGATCGCGTCGGATCACCTCGTCGAGGAGTTCGAGATGACGCACTACGGGAACATCTACTGCGACGGCGTGCCGAGAGTCGCCGTCTATCAGGAGGAGGAGGCGCAACTCCATCCGCCGGTTCGCCTCTATGCCGACGAGAAGCGGGACCTCCTCGTGCTGCAGAGTGACGTCCCCATTCAGCCGGAGGCTGCTGATTCTCTCGCCGAGTGTCTCTCCGGGTGGTTCGACGATTTGGACGTGACGCCGCTGTATCTCTCTGGAATCCCGAATGAGAAGCAGGAGGGGCACATCCCATCGCTCTACGGCCTCGGCGTGAGCGATGGGATCGACCTCGTCTCACAGGCCGGAATCGACGCGCCGTCGGAGACCGGACTCGTCTCCGGGCCGACCGGCGTCCTCCTGAGCGCCGCGGTCGAAGCCGACCGAGTCGCCGTCGGACTCGTCGTCGAATCGGATCCGCGCTTTCCCGATCCGGAAGCGGCACGGATCCTGATCAAGGAGGGAATCGAGCCGCTGGCCGACGTGGAGGTGCCGGTAAACGACCTTGTCGACCGAGCCGAGCAGATCCGACAGGCGAAAGAACGGCTCGCAAAGCGGATGCAAGAGGCCAGCGAGGAGAGTTCCCAGGCCCGTCCGATCGGGATGTACCAGTAGGGCCTCGGCGCGTTTCTACACGTTTAAGACGCGCGGAGTACTCTCTGCGGATATGAGCGAAGAGTCCCCCGAGAGCCGTTCTGCCGCCGAAGACGATGGAGAGAGTGCGCGCGTCGAACAGGCCGACGAACGGACCGACGGGGCCGACGAGACCGAGGCAGTCGATGCGACTGCAGCGGACGATGAGCCGGAGAGCCCGACTGTCGAAGGGCCGGAGTCGGCCCTGGTCTCTCGCGTCACCGAGTTCGACGAGACGCTCGCCGAAGACGTCGCAGCGCTGGAGGCTCGGCTCGCGGCGACCGAAGCGGAACTCGAGGAGCGCGATGAGCGTATCGAAGAACTCGAATCAGCGCTGAAGCGATCGAAGGCGGATTTCAAGAACTACAAGAAGCGCGCGAAAAAGCGGCAAGAGGAGATCCGCGAGCGCGCGACTGAGGACTTCGTCGGCCGGATCGTCAGCGTCCGTGACAATCTCGTCCGCGCACTAGAGCAGGACGAGGATGCCGACATCCGCCCCGGCGTCGAATCGACGCTGGAGGAGTTCGATCGGATCCTCGAAGAGGAGAACGTCGAGGCAATCGAGCCCGAACCCGGCAGCGACGTGGACCCCACGCGCCACGAGGTGCTGATGCGAGTCGACAACGACCTTCCCGAGGGGAGCGTCGTCGACGTCTACCGACCCGGCTACGAGATGGCCGGGGCGGTGGTCCGCGAGGCCCAGGTGACAGTTAGCACTGGCGAAGGCGGCGACGACAGCGCGAGCGCCGCCGCCGGCGAGGAGTAACCTCGCTTCTCACGGGACGATCCGTCCCCGGTAGCGCCAGACGACGCCGACGACGACGAACACCGGAAGCGCGAACGCGATGAGATACGGGAGCGCGTATGCGGTCCCGACAACGAGCGCTCGGGCGACAGTAACCACACCATCGACCGACTGGAGGAACGCCGACAGCACCGGCGTGTCGTACCAGCGGTCGGGCGCGACCCGGTCAGGCGTCGGGCGGGGCTCTTCGAGTCGCACTGTCAGCGTCGAGAAGGCGACCTGATTCTGTAGCGATTGCAATCGGGCTTCGAGCCGTTCGATCTCCTGTTGCACGTCGGAGAGTTCCTGCTGGACGGCGAGCACGTCCTCGGTCGTGTTCGCCTGCTGGTAGAGGGTTCTGAGACGGTCGCGCTCGGCCCGGAGATTCTTCAGTCGCGCCCGGATATCGACGATCTGCCCGGTCACGTCGCGAGCATTGGTCTCGACCGATTCGACCTGGCCAAGCGCCTTCGCATCGTTGAGGAGTGTCTCGAACTCCGACTGGGGGACCCGAAGTACGACTTGGCCGCGCACCCAGGTCTGGTTGTCTATCTCGCGACGTTCCTGCGACGTGTCCGCGACGTAACCGCCGTACTGTTCTGTTTTCGCGGTGATGTTCGAGCGGGCTCGCTCGAAGTCATCGACCGTGACGACGACCGTGCCGGTCTTGATCACCTGCCGTTCCTGGACGGTGACCGCCGAGTCTTCGCTCTCGCGGGACTGGTCCCCTGCGTCCCGGGCCACTGCTGTGCCTGTCGGCGCACCAGTTGCTTCGGCTCCCGACGCTGCGAGCTCGGTTGCCTGTTCGTACCCCTCGTCACTCCCGCCGCCGCTGCCGCCCCCGGTCGCGCCGCAACCAGCGAGCGCGACCAGCGCAACGAGTGCGAGGATCGCAAGTGTCCGTCTCGATGCCATCACGCACGTTTGTACACTGGTTAATGGGAAAGACGCGCCGGTGGCACAAAGGCGTCTTTGAGTGTTACTCGTGAGTATCGAGTAATGCGAACAGCCGGCGGGAGGGACCCGCGCTGGGGTGCTGGACAACCGCTGACCGACGCGGGGTACAGGTTACGTCACAGGGCGTCTGGTCCCAGGTTCGTATATAACCGTTCGCGACCCTTCGCAGATGCCTCACTCGGCGTCGCGTGAGCCGTTCGGACGGACGAGGCGGACGTCGCCCTGTGCCCGGATCGTCCCGTCGATCTCCGCGCCGTCGTGGAGTTCCAGTTCCGAACACGAGACGTCGCCGAGAATCCGCGCCCCGTCGGCAATCGTGACCGCCCCGTCGCGTGTGGTCACGTCACCGTGGATCCGGGTGCCGCTGCCGACGCTGATGTCGCCACGGGCGCGGAGGCTTCCGAAGATGTTGTTGTCCTCGCCGACGGTCAGTCGCTCCGCGCGGACGTTGCCGTGGAGCCGACACCCGTCTCCGACCGTCGCGGGCGTCGAAGCTTGCCAGGCATCGTCGGAGACAGTCGACCCGCGCGGGATCACGAGCGGGTCGTCCTCGCTGTCGCCAGAGAGCGCCTGCGCGAGTTCGTCGGCAGCGTCATTCTCCCCGAGTCGGAGCAACTGCGACAGCACCACGAAATAAAAAATAAGCGTCGGGACCGGGTTCCGGATGACGATCCAGCCGTTGGCCTCGAATCCCTCCTCAATGTCCACGTCGTCACCGATGTCCAGATCACCCGAGACCATCAGTCGGCCGGCAATGTGGACCCGTTCGCCGAGATACGCGTCCTCGCCGACAAGAACGTTGCCGGCGACGTCGCACCACACGTCGAGTCGGCAGTCGCCTTCGGCCTCGATGTCGCCGCCGAAGGTGACCCGTTCGCCCGCGAGGACGTTCCGACCGCGGACGCCGAACTCGACCGTGCTCTGACCGCCGACGACGACGTCACCATCGGTCACGAGGTCGTGCTCCTCGACGGTGGTCCCGTCCGGAATCTCGAGCGCATCGAGCGGGTCTTGACCGAGTGCCACACTCCGGATCAACACACGCGACCTATTAAACGGCGCGTCAGACGCTCGTCGGACGCTCCACGGAGGGGGGAGACGCCGAACCGAGGCCGCAATCGGGGCCGATCCGTACTGATGGGCTTTTACTCTGTCGTCGATTACGCCGAGGTATGACTGTACTTTCGTTCGACGAGAGCGGTGTCGACGTTGTCTACGAAGGGACCGAGTTCAGGTTGGGGAAAGACCTCATCGAGGAGGCCACAGAGAAGCCCTATCCGGATGTGACCGACCACGAGGTGTTGAAGATAGTCGAGGAGAGCCCGTCGCTGAACGGTGAGCCTCGACGGATCAAAGACATCATTCGCTGAGGACTACCGTCAGTCGGTTCCGGTCGTTCCGCTCGTCGGTGCGGTCACTGGAACCGCTCTTCGAGGCAGACCTTCACGATCGACTTCGCGATGGCCGCGCCGCCCTCGATGGGATCGAGTTTCGTCTCCCCCGCGCGCTCGCGGTACGGGATCGGCTCCTCTCGGACCTCGTAGCCGCGCATCAACGGTCGAATCAGGAGTTCCGCAGACAGTCCCGTGTTCTCGGTCCACTCGATGTCGTGCAGGAGCTCCCGCCGGTAAGCGCGCATCCCAGTCGTCGTATCGTGGACGCGCTCGCCCATCAGCCCCGAAGCCAAGAGGGCGAACGCGACGTTGCCAAGGCGGTTGAACGTGGGCATCGCCTCGGCCCCGTGGTAGAGCCGATCGCCGGAGACGACGTCGTAGCCCTCGTTAATCAACTCCAGGAACGCCGGGAGTTTCCCCATCGGATAGGTATCGTCGCAGTCAGTCGTGACCACGACCGGCCGGTCGGGAGCGAGAACCGCCTCCCGGACGGCGTAGCCGTACCCCATCGGCGGCTGTTCGATCACGGTCGCGCCGTGCTCGCGAGCGATTTCCGGCGTCCGATCGTCGGAACTGTCAACGCAGACGATCTCCGCGCGCCCGCCAGTGACCGACTCGATGTCCCCGAGAACGCTCTCGATGGCTGCCTCCTCGTTGTATGTCCCCATCACGACCGCCAGGTCGTCGAAGGTGTACGCGGTCATTGCCCGCCGTTTCGTCCGGGGGTATTTGTATTTTTAGGTTCGCCAAAAATAGCGGCGACGCGACAGGGGATCGATCGGTCAGGACCGGGGATCAGGAATGCCCGCAGGTTCGCCGGCGACAGCACCCAGTGAGTCGTCGTGGAGGCGTCTGGCGACCACGTCGGCCAAGTTCTGGAGGTTCTCCGTGTCCTCGCGGTTGTACGACACCAGCGTGTCGAGCGCGCCGTCGTCGTCGTCGCGGGCGTACTGGTGCCAGAGCCGCACGGCGTCTCTACCAGAGAGATCGGGTCTGTCGCGGTCGATCCCGACCTCCCGCTCGATGGCTTTCAGCCCGCCGGTCAGATCGACGCGACGGCAGGGATACATCAGATCCAGGTGTGGCGCCTCGATGGATACGTCGAAGTTGTCCTCGAGGAACGGCACATCGAACTGCTTACCGTTAAACGAGACGACGAGCGGGGCGTTGCGGAACTGGTCACGGAGGGACTTGCCGGTGAGATTCTCGCCGCGGACGAGCGTCGTGGTCTCGCCGCCCCGCGTGACAGAGACCGTAGTCACGTCGTTGCGGGCGGCGTCGAGGCCGGTCGTCTCGATGTCGAAGAAGACCGCCCGGTCCCTGAAGTTCTCATACAGCCGCCAGTTCTCTCTCGTCGGAAAGCGCTTACCGAAATAGTGTGCGTCGTCGTCGTCGAGGTGTTCGAGCGCCTCCGCAAGGAACGATTCGACCCGGTCGCCCGTCTTCGGCCCAACCGGTGCCCGCGCGGGGTTGAAATCCTCCCACGTCAGAATGCCCGCCTCCCACAGCGACCGCTCTCGGGTCTCGCCGACACCCTCCGCGGGGACGAAACTGTTCTCGATACGCATACGAAGAGGAGAGAGCGGTGGATGCCTAAGCGTGTCGGAGACGGCGTCCGCGGTGCGTCCTCGGCCGGTTCCGTTTTGAACCCCCGGGACCGAGTGACTAACTATGTGCGGCCGCTACACCCTCTTTAGCCCGACCGAGGAACTGGAGGCACGCTTCGACGCCGAGTTCCGCGGCGCGAGAACGCCTCGGTACAACTGCGCGCCGGGGCAGTCACTGCCAGTCATCAGAAACGACGCGCCCGACACCTTCCAGCAACTCAAATGGGGGTTGGTCCCGTCGTGGGCCGACGACGAACGCGCCGGTAACGACCGCATCAACGCCCGCGCGGAGACAATCGACGAGAAGTCCAGTTTCGCCGAGGCGTACGAACGTCGTCGCTGTCTCGTCCCGGCGGACGGCTTCTACGAGTGGGTCCAGCAGAACGGGGGAAAACAGCCTTACCGCGTCGCGTTCGCGGACGATCGCCCCTTTGCGATGGCGGGCATCTGGGAGCGCTGGGAGTCCGAGCACACCCAGACGGGACTCGGCGATTTCGGTGGCGGCGACAGCGATGCCGACGCCAACCCCGACGTCGTGGAGTCGTTCGCGGTCGTCACGACCGATCCAAACGACGTCGTCGCCGACTTACACCACCGGATGGCAGTCGTCCTTGATCCCGAAGAGGAGTCGACGTGGCTCCAGGGATCGACCGAGGAAGCCGCCCGTCTTCTGGACCCGTACCCCGGCGAGGCGTGGGACGCGTACCCGGTGTCCACCCGCGTGAACAGCCCCGGAAACGACGATCCCAGTCTGATCGATCCCATCGAGGCCGAGTGAGGAACGAGTGGGAGTGCACCGTCGGCCGTTCAGCAGGGGTGGACTCGGTCGCGCGGAAACGTCACCGACACGTCGCTCCCGACTGACGGCGGACGGTCGGCGAACGCCTCGACGGTCACGTCGTCGAAGGCCAGCGTCACGCGGTTGGTCGCGTCCTCGCGGACGACCCGCTGAACTGTCGCGCGGAGGTCGCCGTCGCCGTCTTGGAGTCGGAGCGCCTCGGGTCTGATGGCGATCTGTCCGCTCGTGCCGTTCTGGCGCGTAGGGTTCTCGGTGCCGGGCCCACTGCCGTTCAGAAGCGACTTGAGTTCGGGCGCCGACGAGAGATCGACGACGTTCGACCCGGTGAACTTCGCAACCATCGACGACTTCGGGCGCTCGAAGACCGCCTCGGGCGTCCCGCGCTGGACCACACGGCCGTCTGCCATCACGATGATCCGGTCGGCGATCGCGCGTGCGGTCGTTCGGTTGTGAGTCACGTAGACAGACGTGACGTCGGCGAGGACGTCCACGAGGTCATCCCGCAGTGACTGCCGTGTCGGCACGTCCAGCGCGGCCAGCGGTTCGTCCAAGAGTAACACCTCCGGACGGACGGCGAGGGCGCGAGCGAGTGCGACGCGCTGTTTCTCTCCCCCCGAGAGGGTCGGCGGACTCCGGTCGGTCAGGTGGCCGACGCCCAGTTCTGCGAGCAGTTCGTCGGCATCGCGTGGTGCGTCGCGATAGCGCGCGCCGTACTCGACGTTCTCCCGCACGGTCATATGCGGGAAGAGCGCGTAGTCCTGAAACACGAACCCGAAGTCGCGCTCCTCCGGTTTGCGGTCGGTGATGTCCTCGCTGTCGGCGGTGACCGTTCCCTCGTGGCCGTGGAAGCCGGCGAGCGTCTCCAGGAGTAGTGTTTTGCCGCTCCCACTGGGTCCGAGGATGACGAGCGTCTCTTCGTCGCCGGCTTCGAGCGCGGCGTCGACGGTAAACGGCTCTGCGCCCTCGGCGGTGAACGTCGAGGTGAGTTCGGCGCTGAGGTGAGTCACGGCATTCCCCCCGTTGCGTCGTCGTTTGTCAGGTATCGAACGATCAAAAAGATGACCGCAGAGACCGCCAGCAGGAGGAACGCGACGGCACCGCTCTCCTCTAAGCCACCCTGGAGGTACGTGTTGTAGACGAACACCGGCGCGTGCTGGGCCGTCACCTTCTCGCCCGCTAACGGGTAAAAGAACGTGACGCTGTAGGCCACGACTGCGACCGCACCGAACTCCGAGACGGCCCGTGCCCACGCCAGCACGCCCCCGGTGATCATCCCGCGAGCGGCCAGCGGGCCCGTCACGCGCCGAAACGTCTCCCATCGGTTCGCCCCGTGGATCCGGGAGGCGTACTCGAGGCGGTCCTCGATCGCTTCGAAGGACTCCCGCGTAGCGTTGACAGCGTACGGTGCGGCGACGAAGGTCATCGCCAGCACCATTCCGACCATCGATCCGAGCACCGAGACGTTCGGGAACGCCCCGCTCTGCCCGAAGCCGAACAGAATCAAGATGCCGGCGACCGAGTGCGGGACGACGAGCGGGAGATCCACTAGGCTCTCGACGAGGGGTTGTCCGGGAAACCCTTCCGAGAGGAGGTGCGCGAGCGGAACCCCGAATCCGAGGCTCAGCAGGGCTGCCAGAAGCGGTCCGTAGACGCCCAGATACAGGACGCGATGGACATCGGGGTTCAGCGCTTTCTCGACGACGAGTGCTGGCGTCTGACGCGCGACGAACATAAACAGCGGCAGTCCGAGCGCAACGACGAGCACACTACCGAGCGTCGCGGTCGCGACAGTGAACGACGAACCGTCCAGAACGTACGCCGTGACCGCCGTGCTCCCGATCATAAAGTACGCGTACCACGTCGGGCGTCCGGTCGTGTAGGCGACGGCAAAGGCGACTCCTTGGAGGACCACGAATCCGACGACGAGCGCGACGCTCGTCATCCCGCCGGAATCGACCTCAACACTGGGTCCGGTCTCTGTTGCCATCAGAACCTCTTCATCGGGGTCGGCTCATAGTTCCAGCGGGCCGAGCGTTTCTTGGGCACTGGCAACGTTCATCACGCGTTCAGGGACCGCGTCTTCGGAGGCGCCTGGGACGACGACCGGATCGACCGGCACGAGACCCAGATCTTTCAGGATCTGCCGACCGGGTTCTGTCGCGAAGTACTCGACCCACTGGGCTCCACGGCCGGGTGCATCGGCGACGTTCGGGACTGTGAGGCCATAGGCGATCGGCGCGCCGATGAACGTCCCAGAGTCGGTTTCGACTTCGGCCTTGGCGTAGTGCTTCGCGTACTCACTGGTCGCCTGTGAGAGATCGACTTCGGGCTGGAGGTCGATGTACGGGAGGCCGGAGTTCGCGGAGATCGACTGATAGTAGATCACGTAGTCCAGTTCGCCCGATTCGAGTTGGCCTTCGAGGTTCGTCTCGGTTCCCGTCGGAACGGTAGAGTTCTCTCGAAGCGCTTGGTAGGTGGCATCGTCGTAGAGGCGCTCGCCCTGGAATTCGATCGCGCCGAGTTGCTGGGACATCACCGCGCGATACCCTCCGGGGTCGACAGCCGGATCGGAATGACCGATCGTGACGCCGTCGCGGGTCAACACTTCCCACCAGTTATCGGCCGAAATCTCGTCGGCTCCGGGGGAGTCCTCACGATACTGAATCGACATCGAGTTGGTCGTGAAGATGGCGTACCAGTCGCCGTACTCGGGGAGCACGCGGTTCCGGATGAGCCGGAAGTCCGAGACTCCGAGGACGTCGGCCGAACGGCCCTGCTGGGTGATCTTCTGTGTCGAGGCGACCGACCCCTTCGCTTCGCGGTTCACGTCCACGTCGTATTCGTCCTCGAACTGCGGCTCGGCCTCGCTGAACGGCGGCGCGAGCGACCCCGCGTGGAAAATCGTCATCGAGTCCGACATCGGCGTTGCGGTTGCAGTGCCTGTCTCCGTCGCTGTCGACATCGAGTCGGGTTCCTCAGACGCTGTGGTTTCCGTCGATCCCGAACTGTCACCTCCACCCGAACAGCCGGCGAGTGCGGCGATGCCGGTCGCTCCGGCAATCGTCAGGAATTTTCGGCGGGATGTGATCGGTTGTTCGGTCCGTTTCCGAGTAGCGTTATCAGACCGTTGTTTCGACATAGATACAACCGCGTTTTACCAGAGTGGATATAATGCTTTTGCTCTGGACTCCGAAACGGGTGTATGGACACGCAATCCACGTTCGACGCGTATCTCAGCGCCGGTGACGTCACCCTCGGCGCTCGGGACGTCGAGTTACTGCGCGCGATCGACCGCGAGGGATCGCTCAACAACGCCGCCGAGACCCTCGGCCGGTCGTACGCACACGCACAACGGCGCATCGTCGAACTCGAAGAGGCGTTCGGTTCACTCGTGGAACGCCGACGCGGCGGAGCCGGCGGCGGGGGAAGCGAACTCACCGACAACGCGAGAGACCTCCTGGCGGCGTTCGCGCGAACCCAATCCAGTTTCGAGGGCGTAGCTGACATCGCGGAGACTGTCCTTTCGGGCGATATCGTGGACCGCGACGGCGAACTGGTGACCGTCGAGACGGAGGCCGGGCACGTCCGTGCCCTTGTCCCCGATGGATCGGGCGCAGTCGAGCTCTCGATCAGGGCGGACGCCGTCACGCTGACCGACCCCGAGGACACGCCGGTGCCGGAACACACCAGCGCTCGCAACCGGTTTTCGGGGACCATTCGCGAGGTCGCGTTGGGCGAACGGATCGCTCGCATCGCGGTGGACATCGGCGGCGACCAGCCGCTCCTGGCACTGGTCACCGAGGACAGCCGAGAGAAGCTCGGGTTGGAGCCCGGCCACGACGTCGTCGTCTCGTTCAAGGCCACGGCGACTCGGGGAATTTCGGTCTGACTACCGTCCCCGCTCCCGGTGACGGCGCGCCGGTGTGTAACGACATTCTGTTACCTCTCATCAGGCGTCAACTGCCACAATTAGTAGTCGACGATAGAAATCCGACGACAACTGGGTTCTCACCCTTCGCCACAGAGGATACAAAGAGATTTTATACCGCCGGATTCTGCTACCGACCGATGGACGTCTTCGCCCGGATCAGCCACCGAGAAGGGATCGACTTCTCGTGGAACGAACTGACCGGGGCGTTAGGGGATTCGGTTACGGTTCTCCCGATTGCCGTCAGTGTGGCGGCGCTCACAGAACTTTCGCTCGCGCACCTCCTGCTTGGCTTTGCAGCTTTCCAGATCGTCTGGGGAGTCCACTACGGACTTCCCATCTCCGTCGAACCGATGAAGGCGCTGGCCGCCTTGGTCATCGCAGGGTCAATCGGGCCGTCAGAACTCGCCGTCGCTGGCCTCCTGGCCGGCGGCGTCCTGTTTGCGGTCGGATCGACCGGGACGCTGGCCCGAATCGAACGGCACGTCGACCGGCCGGTGATTCGCGGGGTGCAACTGTCCGTCGGCCTCGTGCTCCTCCGGACGGGGGTCGAGTTGAGCCTAGGCGGCCCCGTCCTCGCCCTCGTCGCAGTCGGCGTCGTTATCGGGAGCCTCGCTCTCGGTCACAGACGCGCGAGTACGCTCGCTGTCCTCGGGGCGGGGGTTGCTGTCGCCGTCTGGAGGGCTGGACTCCCTACCCCGCAACTGCCAGCCCTCGTCGTCGCAACGCCAGACCTGTCGGGGGTCTCGACCGAGGCTGTGGGCGCGACCATCGGCCAACTCGCGATGACCGTCGGAAACGCGGCCGTGGCAACGTCGCTTCTGTTCTCGGATTACTTCGACAGCGAGGTCTCCGCCGACGAACTTGCGACCAGTATGGGGATAATGAATCTCCTGGCGATTCCCTTCGGCGCGATGCCGATGTGTCACGGTAGCGGAGGAGTGGCGGGAAAGTACGCGTTCGGCGCGAGAACCGCCGGCGCGAACCTGATTCTGGGACTTCTCTACGCGCTGGCCACAGTTCTCGCAGTCGGCGTGATTGCTGCATTTCCGATGTCGATGCTCGGCGTCGTCCTCGCGGTGATTGCCATCGAACTGGCTCGGACTGGCCTCGCTACCGACGACTTCGCTCTCACCGTCGCTGTCGGCCTCGTCGGCGTCCTCGTGAACGTCGGTGTGGCGTTCATCGTTGGAATCGCTGCGGCTCAGATCCGAAAACAGGCGTTGTGACCGAACGGGGGGCAATCTCCGTGGTTGCGGATGCCAAGATTGCTGAAGGGGAGTTGGTTCCGGTGTCAGAAACACTCGGTCATTCCGTTCCTGCTCGTCCGGACCAGTACGCACCCGGGAAACTCTGCCCGCATATTTCTCGGGTGGTGGATACAGGCATCTGATTGACGCTATGTGAAACCGATTGCCTGGATTTTCGCAACGACCCAATCTGGGAGCGCAATCAGGCCACCTCTAACACCGTCGAAAGCCAGAGGATAGACGAAGGCGACAACGGCAGTGCGGACCAGGTCCGGTCGGACAGTTGCGTCGGCGACGACACTGTCCGTCACGGCTATTCCAGCGAAGCCCACTGTGCTCGCGTCGCCCGGCGTAATTTGGACGTCGAAAACGAAGACGAACGCGAGCGTAATGGGGTATGCCCCGAATACGACCCGTGCACCGGCCGCCGGTGGAAGGATACCAGGAAAGCGGCGCTGAGAGACCCACGTAGCGACACCACCAGCGATGGCGAAAAGAACGGGCAGAACGAGCAGCAATCCGAATGCGGTACAAACGCAATCACCCAGAAGGCACTTTTGACTATCACAGCATTATGTTGATAGAGCTATGGACGGTGGGGCCGTGCAGTAATCGCTCCGACGTCTGACCGCAGTCGTGGTGATTCCACTCTCGATGCTTCTCATCGAATTTGGCATCCATCTCCGCGAGCAGCACGGAACTGTCATCGGGTGGAATTCACAGGTGATTGCCGGTTCACAGGTACTCGGTGGAATTCTCGTTATCGGGGCAATCGGATCCCTCGTGATGAGCATTGTAGATTCGATGGTCACCACCACCGAGTAGTGCTCTTCCGTCTGCATACTTCTGTGGCTGCTCCGAACTCAGTCTGCGTACGTCCCTTGTGCTAAGCAATCTGCGTTGTTGCCTTTATTAACAATTAACTGGGTAAATCGAAGGATCGCACCTGCGGTCAGGTGATTATCGACGGAAGGGAGTGATAGAAAACGTACCGGTTCACGTGAGACGATGTGACAGAGTATGGTGTTGACCCAGGTGCACTGTGTGTACTGAGAGATTCTTGGACTACCTGAGTGGCGAACGAACGACTTCGTTCGGGATCGCTCCCTATTCCAGGTCCGACCTTCCGGAGAGTCATTGGTATCCCTCACGCTGATTTTCCGTCCTCATCCCGGTGAACCGGTCGCAGACGTAATTCCGGTAGGCTTCTATTCGGAATCCATCATTATGTCGCGGTCTCCAGGCTGGAAAGTGGCCAAGCCCGCTCACCATACCCGAACTATTCCCAACTACGGGAGTTAGTTTGATATAGCGATATACAGTTTACAAGTCTCGTGCGGGACTGCTCTGTCCCGGGACGAAAGTCCCAACAGAAAACCACGCTGAACTTTGACAGCGATTTGTGGCGCATTCATCCAAGGGTCTCGCCACACCGCACTCCGGTCAGTGGTTTCCTGAGTGTACCCTCAGGAGGCCCTCCACAATCCAACTCAGATCGTGATCAGAATCGCAACTCGACATCAGCGACAGAACCCAGAGTAAGACGACACTCCAAGCAAAGACGGACGCTTGGCCTAATAAAAGACCGCCGGTGAATCAGCGTTAGATTTATGTAGGCAATCCCGATTAATCGGGTCTGCGGATCGGTTGAAACTGATGAGTCTGCTATAGAACTCTTCAAGCGGGATAATTTCGGACGAGAGACGACAGATTAGTTGAGACGTAGGCCCGCCGATCGAATTTCCGAACGACGCCCTCTCCAACTATTCAGTTCCACTCTCCGAGCGGAAACCTTTCCGAGCAATCACAACTCCAGACAGAAACAGGACGGTGCCTACAATGGAATACTCGATTTTTAGCGACGGGGCTTTTTGTGGACTCACAGGGTGCGACTGCGCGACGACGAAGTCCAGAGCCGTCCCGAGTCCAAGTACGAGCAAGCAAACCCCAGTGAAGGCCATCACGAGTCCCACAGCAAGCCACCGTTTGGGAGAATTTAGAGAATAGACTGCTGACACATACTTAATCTCTTTTTCAGCGGCAGGTGCTTTCTCTCCATCGACGGACTTAGCGGAATCGCAGTACAGTATGAGAACTAGTGCATAGTACCCTCATACTGCCGAGACGAATGCCTGAAATGTCCCAGAGACGAGGATCGTCTCCATATTGCATCTGCATACAGAGAGGTGCCTATCTCAACGAAGTGGGCGATCAAGCGAGCCTTTGTTATATCAGCTCACCTCGGGTGTTCAGTAACGAGGACTTGCCCGTCCGTACGGCGAGCAACAGAGGGTGTACCGCTATCGAGAGCCTATTCTTCCGACGGTACTCTCCGAATACTTCTGGACACTCTTAATTCGTGAGCGCACTCAAGAGATCTCGATGAGTGACGCCCGAACCGACATAGTCTTCGAGTCCTGCTCTGGATCCCGCGACGATCAACACGGGGTATATATTGAAGAGCAAAGAGATCAGATCTATTCTCGTGGGGGTGAGTTTTGCTCGGGTGACCGGAGGGGTCCGAGACGAACGCTGAAAAAATATCGCTGGGCCGAACTCAAGGACGTTCCATCACCGAGTGGGATGAGATCTGACGATTCTGCAACCCGGTTTTGATGACCTCCACCCCCGGGGCTGCAAGTCGAAGAGCCGGGTGTGGAAAGCTGTCGCTCTCAGGGGAACTGGGAGTGGCCGATTCGGGGGCTCGGATGATCGAAAATAGTTATTTGTGTAAATAAAGTATATCGACAAAATTACTGTTAATCACACATCTAAAACGAGATATTCGGCGCTTAGAGAACATCAATTACACATCTAAGGTGAATTATCCTGGTTTGTACAGTATATTCAAGTGGGCCCGGTTCACACACTCTGGTATGTCGACAGAGGGCTCCGAGGCGGAACGAAAGACGGTGATGACGTACATCCCGGCGTATCAGAAAGAACGCTGGAAGGAACACGCCGATCAGTTGGGGATGAGTCAGAGTGAATTTCTGCGGACGATGGTACAGGCGGGACGCCGGAACTTCGAGATTCCGGACCTCCCTTCTGCAGAAGGAGAGCAGACCACCCGGTCCGACAACTCGCAGAACTCAGAGAAGAGCGCGCAGCAGGGAGAAGAGTTTCGCGAGCGAGTGCGGGCCACACTCTCGGCCTCGGAATATCGATCGTGGGACGAACTGCTCGCGGCGTTGACTGACGACATTGAGGACCGACTGGACACGACGCTGCAGGATCTCCAAGCCTCGAACGAAGTGCAGTACAGCGGCCGACACGGTGGATATACGCTGGCAGGCCCGGCGCATCCCGATGAGTAGTGAAGCGACCGACCTCCAGCGAGAGGACCCCGTGTCGTACTTCCTGGAGGATATGACGTACCACGGGAAGTCGGACCGAACGCGAGCAGCTTACGAACGGGTGTTACGCCGCTTTGAGGCCTTTCTCTCTGATCCCGACCGAACCCCCAGCAACGCCTCAACATCCATCGAAGACGCGTCGTATCGCGACTGTATGGCGTGGATTCACACGCTCCGCCGTTCGGAGATGGCCGACAGCACGATCGCCACGTACGCGTCGTATCTCCATCGGTTCTACGCGTACTTGACCCAAGTCGGTCGATTCGAGTCGAATCCGATGACACTCGTAATGGAGGAGATGGACGAGGCAATCGACACTAACCCGTCTCGTCGTGAAATCTCGCTTTCAGCGATGCGGTCGTTTCTGCACGAGGTGCAACATCCACTCGACCACGCGGTCATCTGTACGTTGCTCAAAACGGGGATGCGAGTCGGCGAACTCTGTAATCTGGACCTTCGAGACATCGTCCTGGCTGATCAGACACCGGTATCGAGCGTCGCAGACGGGATGATCTCACCGCGGACCCAGTTGGACGGCCGTGGTCCCTCGCTTTATGTGGCTGCTGAACCCACAGCGGGTGCGGTCGTTGCTGGTGAGACACGGAGCGCGTCGAACAAACGCAAGCGATCGACCATCGTTCCGGCAGACGACGAACTTGAAGCCGTGATGCGACGATGGCTAGCCGTTCGTCCGGCGACACGGTCGCCGGCGTCGCCGTTATTCGTGAGCACGTCAGGCAGTTGGGGAGAGCGCCTGACGCCGGATATGGTCCATCATATCGTTGAAAGACACGCCACCGACGCCGGTTGGCATCGATCCGGTGGTGGGGCCGACGAAAATGTCACGCCGCACTACTTCAGACACTTCTTCACCACGCATTTGCGAGACCGGACAGGTGACCGCGGGATCGTCAAATACCTGCGCGGTGACGTGGGCGGTGACATCATCGACACGTACACCCACAACTGGGGTGATCGGGTTCGTGAGACCTACGAGGCGAACATTTACTCGCTCTACTGAAGCAATCGGCTGTCCGATAGCCGTCGTGTAAATCATATATTGCTATATAGAATGATTGTGTCGATGGTGAATCAGGGCGACATCATAGACTGGAGTCTTATCGGGTTCGTCGGCGTAGGCACTCCCTGAGCATTTTCGGCTCTCCAGCGTGTCACAGCAGCGTGAGACTACATTTCGCTAATTTCGCTCGTGGCCTCGTCCTCTCCAAGGCTTTTATAAAGTGCAAGGAGAATACCCGCGCCTTTAAGCGCGGGATGAATCCGACACTCTGACCGGCAATCGACCAACGACACACTATCCGGATATTTAATGCCCATCGTTGACTTTAATTTTCTTTCTCACATAACATATTATGAAGCAGTTCGATGCTGGAGACGACCCGCACCTACGTCGCACGCATCACGAACCACAGTCAGGTCCGTGACGACCTCGACGAGTGCGGGTTCTCTGCATCCAAACTGTGGAACGTCGGACGCTACTACATCCAAGAACGGTGGGACGAAGACGGTGAGATACCCGACGAAGCCGAACTGAAATCGGAGTTGAAAGACCACGAACGCTACAGTGACCTCCATTCGCAGTCAAGTCAGCGAGTTCTCGAAGAACTTGCTGAGGCGTTCACCGGCTGGTACAACTCCGACGACGGCAACAACCCACCGGGCTACCGGAAACGTGGCGACCGACACCCACGCTCCACCGTGACGTGGAAGAAACGAGCCATCAGGCACGATACGAAACACGGCCAGCTCCGCCTCTCGAAAGGCTTCAACCTGAAACAGTCGCGGTCTGACTTCATCCTCGTAGAGTACGAAACACGCCCCGACGTAGAAGTCAAGAACATCCAGCAGGTGCGTGCCGTCTGGAACGGCGATGGGTGGGAACTCCACCTCGTCTGCAAGAAAGCCATTCCAGTCGAAAACGCACCCGGCGACAAGACAGCGGGTATCGACCTCGGAATCGGCAACTACCTCGCCATCGACTACGAAGACGGCCCGAGTGAGTTGTATCCGGGGAACACGCTGAAAGAAGACAAACACTACTACACCCGCGAGGAGTACCAGACCGAAGGCGAGAACGGCCCGTCAAAGCGTGCTCGGAAAGCTCGTCGGAAACTCTCCCGACGCAAAGACCACTTCCTACACACCCTATCGAAACACATCGTACAGCGATGCGTGAAAGAAGGCGTAGGGAAGATAGCGGTTGGCGATCTCAGCGACATCCGCGAAGACGAGAACGGTGACTCACGGAACTGGGGTGCGTCGGGGAACAAGAAGCTTCACGGGTGGGAGTTCGACCGCTTCACCCGCCTCCTCGAATATAAAGCAGAGGAACACGGTATCCTCGTTGACCGCGTAGACGAGGAGAACACCTCGAAGACGTGTTCGTGTTGCGGGCAGATTCGGGATAGCAACCGCGTGGAGCGTGGGTTGTACGTCTGTTCGTCGTGCGAGACGACGATGAACGCGGACGTGAACGGTGGAGTGAACATTCGGCGAAAGATAACTCAGAGTCCCCCGACGGGGGATATGAGTAACGGCTGGTTGGCACAGCCCGGAGTCTTCCTGTTCGACCGCGAGAGCGGACGGTTCACACCGAGAGAACAGGGAGTCTGCAAACCGTAATATCCCAACGCTCGGGATTCACCCGCCTATAGGCGGGTGAGGATGTCAAACGATGGGAGCACTCTCACTCGCCTCCGATGTGTACCGAGAACCGGTACCGGATTCACCGTTCAGCGAAGTACTCCGCTGCCTGGCTTCCGGAACCGAGTTCCTCGAACAAACCGTCGTCACACCGAACACACTGCAACGGCGCTTCGACGTCCGCATAGACAGTCTCACAGCCGTTGCAGACGAAAAATCGTAGCCCGAGCACAACTGATACGATGATGGCGACGAGCAAAACCGTGTCGGGCCGCCAGTCCGAATCGCCACTTCGTCACGGTGCGCCCCCCACAACGTCCGGAGATGATCCGTCCAGATGTACGGGTTCTCCGCCTGCGCACGTCGATCAACGCGGGCCGCGGTGGGTGCCGTTTTGTCGGTTGAGCCACTGCAGGTAGTATGAACGAGTCACCGGAATCGATCGCAGGGGTCGCCGACATCGACTGCACCGAAATGCGAGCGCTCGTGACAGGGTCGACGAGCGGGATCGGTCGTGCGACCGCACTGGCGCTGGGTCGTCTCGGCGCCGACGTGTTCGTCCACGGCCGGGACGCCGAGGCGGGCAGAGAGGTCGTCGCGGACCTCTCTGGGCTCGGTGTCGACGCATCGTTCATCGCAGCCGACTTCGCGAGCGTCGAGGCGGTCCAGGACCTCGCGGCGACCGTCCGCGACAGGAGCGACGGGTTGGATCTCCTCGTCAACAACGCCGGTGGCCTGTTCCGTGAAGGTCGGCTGACCGACCTCGGCGTCGAGGGTACCTTCCACGTCAATCATCTCGCACCGTTCTTACTGACGACTACCCTCTTGGACCATCTGAGAGCGGACGGCCGAGTCGTCACGACCGCCTCGGCGGCTCACCGGGGGATCGGTCTCGACCTCGAACGGGTCGAACACGTCGACAGTCACTCCAGCAGGTGGGCCTACGGCCACTCGAAACTTGCAAACGTTCTCTTCGCCCGGGAACTCGCCAGACGGCTCGACGCCGCCGGCCACGAGGTCACGTCGAACAGCCTCCACCCGGGCGCGATACCGGGAAGCGACTTCAGCCGGTTCCTGCCCGGTCCGCTTCCGTCTGTAGCCAGACTGTTCGATGCGATACCCGGAGTCACGTCCGTCTCAGAGGGTGCTGCGGAGGTGCTTTTCAGCGGGATCTCGCCTCGAGTGACAGGCATCTCCGGGCGGCACTTCGCCGATCGAGATCTGGCGACACCATCGGATGTAGCGCGCGATCCCGACGCCGCCCGGCGGCTCTGGGAATGGAGCGCGACCCGTCTAGGAATCGACGAACCGTTTGCCACCTCGGTACGGGGCTCCTCGGCGAGCGAAGGGTGACTCTCTGGGGCTCGACGACCAAATCCAGGCTCGGGAGCCACGTCGGGATCAGGAGCGGTGACCGACCGGAATCGTCGATCCCCGGACCGCACGAAGTGATTCAACCACGGCTCGCTGTACCACCCTGTGGCGTCTTCGGGACGCCGAGTCGCCTATACCCCTTCCGCACGTACGAGCGACTATGACTGAGTTGCTCTCGGATTCCGAGCGAGCAAAACTCGATGCGGGCCCGGACGAGACGTTCTACGACAGCCCGCGCTTCGTCACGCACGCCGACAGCGGGTTCCTTAATCGACTCACTGACACGTACGCGTCGGTGTTGTCCGACGGCGACCGGGTCTTCGACGTGATGAGTAGTTGGATATCGCACCTCCCCCCGGGCGAGTACGAACGCGTCGTCGGCCACGGACTCAACGCTGCGGAACTCGAGGACAACGACGCACTCGACGAGTGGTTCCTTCAGGACCTCAACCACGAGCAGACGCTTCCTCTCGAAGACGAGAGTTTCGACGCCGTGGTGTGTGCCTTGTCTGTCCAGTACCTGCAGTACCCGGCGACAGTGTTCGCGGAGTTCGACCGCGTGCTCGCCCCGGGCGGAGTGCTCGTGGTGAGTTTCACGAACCGGATGTTCCCGACCAAGGCCGTCAGTGCGTGGCGGAATGCCGATATGAATGGACGGGCCGATCTCGTCGAATCCTACTGTGAAGCCGGCGGACTGTCCGTGACAGACGTCGTCCGGGACCGGCCCGAGCGCGATCCCTTCGTCGCCGTTGTCGCACAGCCGCTCCACTGACGCGAGGATCGTCACTGACTGGGGGCAGCGATCCAACTCTCTGATCGCCTATCGGTGTTTGGGTGGGGATGGCCGGACATAGCGAACTGCCTCTCAACGGGCCAATTCGCTCTGCAGTCTATAGTAGCGTTTGCAAGTCTTCGCTCACTCGATCGCACGACTACGTGCGGTCGGCTGTGCAATCAGTTGCAAACGCTACTATAGCTGTGACGACGCCGACAGTCTCACAAGGTTTATTCTTTCGAGTGCGGAATTTCGGCAAAGATGGACACGCACACCCACCGGGTGGTCTCTCCGGGCCGGGTCAACCTCATCGGCGATCACACCGACTATACCGGCGGATTTGTGCTCCCGGTGGCGACTGACCTGCATACGCGTCTGGAGGCGTCGCCAGCGAACGAGGTGACCCTCTACTCCGAAGCGGCAAACGATCGTCGCTCGTTCGCGGTCGACGATCAAGAGGCGAACGGGGACTGGACCGATTACGTGAAAGGCTGCTATACAGTGCTCCGGGAGGAAGGGTACGCTCCTGGAGGGTTCGATGGTGAACTCAGCGCGACGCTCCCGCTGGGATCGGGGTTGAGTTCATCGGCCAGCCTCGAACTGGCCGTGGTCGCGTTCCTGAACGAAATCTACTCGCTCGGACTTTCACGGGAACGAATGGCTCAGATCAGTCAACGAGTAGAAAACGACTTCGTCGGCGTCTCCTGTGGGATTATGGATCAGTTTGCGGTGGCCCTCGGACAGTCAGGTCATGCCCTCCACATCGATACCGGGAGCCTGGCGTACGATCCGATTCCGATTCCAGACGACGTTCGCCTCGTCGTCTACCACACCGGGGTCGAACGCAGCCTCGTTGAGACGGCGTACAACGAGCGCCGGGAGACCGTCGAGGGCGCACTCGAATCTCTGGGCGTCAATTCGTCAACTGAACTGGGTGAAGAAGACGTGACAGACGCCGGGTCACTCTCGGAACTCCAGCGGCAGCGGCTGGGGTACGTCGTCCGAGAGAACAAGCGAGTGCTTCGCGTCGCTGATTCGCTAGCCGGGAATGACCTCGAAACGGTGGGATCGATTCTCACCGCCGCACACGCTGACATCGCAGTAAACTACGAGGCCAGCTGTCAGGAGTTGGACTTCGTCGTGGATCAGGCCGTTGATCGCGGTGCTTACGGGGCACGACTCACGGGAGCAGGCTGGGGCGGCGCTGCCGTCGCCCTCGTCGATGCCGACGACGCGTCAGTGTTCGCTCGGTCGTTACACGAGCGTTACCGGGCCCAGTTCCCCGACTACGAGTCGAACTATTATCTCGTTACACCATCGGACGGCGTTCGCGTCGAGCGGCAGTAGCGGGTGGGTGGAGCGGTGATTCGATCCGGACCCGCCCAGTTTAAGTCGCGGGAGAACCTCCCCCGGATATGCACGTCGCGCTGGGCGGGACGTTCGATCCGGTCCACGACGGCCACCTCGCGCTCTTCGAGCGAGCCTTCGAGTTGGGCGACGTCACTGTGGGCCTGACGAGCGACGACCTTGCGCCGAAGACCCGTCACGTCGACCGCTACGTCCGCGCGTTCGAGGATCGAAAGCGCGACCTCGCGGCCGAACTGGAGCCGCTCGCCGAGAGCCACGACCGGGGGTTCGAGATCCGCAAACTCACCGACCCGACCGGGATCGCGACTGAACCCAAGTTCGATTACCTGATCGTCTCGCCGGAGACCCGCAACGGAGGCGAGCGAATCAACGAGATCCGTCGCGAACGCGGGCACGACCCGCTGGAGATCGAGGTCGTCGACCATATGATGGCCGACGACGGCGAGCGAATCTCCTCGACACGCATCGTCAAAGGAGAGATCGACCGCCACGGCAGCGTCACGCCCGACCGCGAAGGTCGTGGTGCCAAACGGCCAACCGCCGATGGTACGGAACGGTCGGATTAGTCCGGATTCGGGGCCGCAATCGACCGGGGATCACCACGACGGCGGCCGGAATCCCGCATTTTCGAGGATGGGTTTCCAATGTTGTTGCACGCTGAGACGGCTCACGTCCATCACGTTGGCGACCCGCATTTGAGACCGTTCTTCCCCGGCGATCAGCGCGCCCGCGTAGAGACTCGCGGCAGCAATGGCCGACTTCGAGCGGTCCGCCTCGGGCACCTCCGAAAGGAACAGATCCGCCGCAACGGATCGGGCCTCCGACCCCAGGTCCAGCCTGTCGGCCGCACGTTCGATGCGGGTCAACCAGGTTTCGTTGGCGACCCGATCACGGGCACTGTACATACCACTGTTCGGGCGTCGGTCTACAAGAATCCACCGCGGGAGCGATAGGTTGATTTGGGCCTTGGCTGTAGTGAAACCTGCGCGCGGGTAGCCAAGCGGTCAAAGGCGCAGCGCTTAGGACGCTGTCCCATAGGGGTCCGCAGGTTCGAATCCTGTCCCGCGCATATTCTGTCCGAGCGACAGCGAGGACGATATCGTTCCGAAGGATTCGAATCAGGGAGCGTCGCGAGTAGAGCGACCGTGGTTCAAGTCTGATCCCGCGCACTTGACCCGTTCGCCGTCTCGTGGGTTTGCTCGTGTAAGCCGAGTCGGCACTCAACACAGACGGGTGCGGTTGTGTTCTTCGACCTTCACTTCGTATTAGAGACGAATTCCGCGCACCTCGGACCGTGAACGAGGAGAGAAGCAGGGTTGAAAAGCACTACTTTGCACGTCGATACAGAAACCTGCAACTCAGGATTGACACACCTCTGCCCCAATGTTTATAAGACGTTACAATGGAGTGAACTCGGTGTCTCAGTGATCAGCAAACTCGACGCCGGTGACCTCGAACCGTGCACCGCCGGCATCGCTTTCGGTGACGCGGACCGTCCACCCGTGGGCCTCCGCGACCTGTTTGACGATACGGAGCCCGAATCCCGTCCCGTCTGTCGCAGTGGAGTACCCTGGCTCAAACACCTCTTCGCGCTTGTCTTCTGGAATTCCCAGGCCGTTATCCTCGACATAGAACCCGTCGGCTACCTCACCCACCGTCACCGCTATCTCCGCCCCACCGTGTTCAACGGCGTTCCGGTACAGATTCTCCAACAGTTGCTGAAGACGGGTTGGGTCACACCGGACTGTCTGGTCGGTCTCGGCGTTGAGTGATGCAGAGGGGCTCTCGACCGTCCGCCAGGCGGCCCCTGCGATCTCATCGAGAGCGACCGGTTCCACGTCATCCACTACCTCTCCTTGGCGGGCCAGGGTCAAGAGATCATCAATGAGGTCGTTTATGCGAGTGTGGGCCCGTCTGATCCGTTCGACTTTATCCGTATCACACCCCGAGTCAAGCAGTTCCAGGCTTCCCTGTGCCACATTGAGCGGGTTCCGAAGGTCGTGACTGACGACGCTGGCGAACTCCTCAAGTCGGTCACGCTCTCGACGGAGTTCTCGCTCACGGCGTTTGCGCTCGGAAACGTCCCGCAACACGCCGACCGACCCGTTGAAACTGTCACCCTCGTAGGGAAGCACTCCCATATGATCCTCACAGACGATTGGGTCACCGTTAGCGGGCTGGATCTTTGTCTCGAACGTTACCGTGTCCGGTCCGTCGTCCGAGAGGAGATTACCCAACTGTTGCTCCGCCTCTCTCACCGTCTCCTCGTCCTTAATCAGCCCGGGAGTGCTTCCCAGGATCGTCTCTTTGGGGTAGCCTGTCAACTCGATTAACTCGTTATTTATATACGTGAATTGGCCGTGTTCGTCGATGACGTACACTGCATCGTTCAACGACTCAGCGATCGTTTTGATTTGGGCGAATTCACGCTCGAGTTCGCGTCGATCGGTCACGTCCCGAAGAATACCGTCGAGGTACGTGCGGCCCGCCTCCTTGTTCAGCGTGAGTGTCGTCCGAACGAACCGACGGTTTCCATCTAGCGTTTCGAACTCGACTAATTCGTTTTCAACCTGGCCCGTTTCCCGAAGCCTATCGAGCAGGTCCTTGCGCTCGGAATCCTCCTTGTACAGTTCTTCCGCCTCCACTCTGCGGAGTTGAGCACGGGACTCCGCATCGTAGATATCCGTCGTTGCTTCGTTCATATCGATAATCTCCCCATCGACCGTCGTCCTGAAGACACCGACAGGGAGGTTCTCGACGAGTCGCTCGTACCGCTCGAGTTCCCGCTCGCGCTCTTTCCACGCGGTGACGTTCTGTGACACTGCCATAACGTGGGTGATCTCCCCGTCATCGGTTCGTACAGGGACCATCTGAACCCGGTAATCCTCACCGTTGTACTCCTGTTCGAACGTGCGACTATCCCCGGTGAACGCTTTCCCGATGTGATGGACGAGTTCTGAGGCGATTTCCGGGGGATATCGGCTGTGTGGCGTGGTCCCTTTTATTTCGTCGGGTGACAATCCGGCGCTGGATAGTTCGCTCCCCCCGGCACGGACGACCCGAAGATCTGCATCGTAGAGGAACACCGCCCCGTTTGGGAAGTTGTCCACAAGCGTCTGGTACTGCCCCTTGACCTCGCGGAGTTCTCGTTTACGCTCTTCCTGTTCGGTGATGTCTTCGAACTTCGAGAAGACCGTCTCCACGCTGCCGTCGGAATCAGTCACCGCGCGATTGTGCCACTTGCATATCCTCGTCTCGCCGTCCTGTCGGATATTCTTGTTAATCGCTTGGGTGCCACCGTCAGCGCTGAGGAGTTGCTCTACGACGTCCCCCACGTAATCGCGGTCCTCCTCGGCGACGATAGTCTCCCACGGTTCGCCGCGTAACTCCTCTTCTCCGTATCCGAGGACCTCCTCGGCTCGTTCGTTCAACTGCTCGAACCGGAACTCATCGTCCTACTGGACGGCTCCAAGAGGTGATTCGCTGAAGAATAGCGACAATTGCCGTTGCTTTCGACTCACAGTCTGCTCGCGTTCAATCCGGTCGAGCGCAGCCGTCAGATTCCCCGCAAGCAGTTCACCGACCGCGAGCTGCTGTTGATCGAACGCGGCCCGCTCTTCGGACCCCGCGATCAGAACACCGTGATCGGCAAGTGGGAGATAGACGTGCCCTCTGAGGTCGGTCTCCGGATTGTGGACGTCCGGGTCCTGGCGGGCGTCCTCCACGACAGTAGGCTCCCCGCGTTGGTACACGCGCCCGGCGATGCTGTCTGCCACAGGAAGAGTAGGTGCCTCATTGAGCACCGATGTGAGAGCATCAGTCTGTGCCACAGACGTCAACGTATCACCGGCTTCACAGAGATGAACAGCATTCGCTTGGAGGCCCAGAATATCCTTAGCGGCCCTGACACCGATCTCGGCGACCTCGTTCTGTGTCTCCGCCGTCAGAAGGTCCTTCGAGGCGTCGTTCAATTCCGTTAACTGCTGCTTGCGGCGTTTCTCCTCTGTGACATCCTGGATATATCCACGTACGACGTGACCGGATTCGGGTGTGTCTACCCGCTCACCGCGTACAGCGACCCACCGCCGTGCCCCCTCTGTCGTGGTGATTCTCGCGTCCATCTCATACGGCTCGCCCGTTTCGAGGCACGCATCGAACCGGGTTCTGAGTCGTTCTCTATCCTCCGAGTGAAAGAACTCGAACGCCTCGTCCAGTGACAGGCTAGATTTGGGGTCCACGCCGTAGATGCGCCGCGCGCCGACAGTATTTGTCACGTCACCCGTGTCCGCATCGTACTTCCAGGCGCCGATCCCGGCAAGTTCCTCCATCTCCGATAAGAGATCCTGTGTCCGCTCCAGGTCCCGTTCGCGTTCCTTGCGCTCGGTAATGTCCTCCTGCGTTCCGAGATACCGGACGAGTTCGTCGGTGTCGTCGTAGATAGGAGTGACAGTCAACCGGTTCCAGAATTCAGTGCCGTCCTTCCGATAGTTGCGTAGTTCGACGGAAATGGACTCCTCATCGTCGATGGCATCGCGGAGCGCAGCGACCTTCTCGGAATCTGTGTCCTCGCCCTGAAGGAACCGACAGTTGCGTCCGAGCGCTTGCTCGGGGAGATACCCGGTCATCTCTTCGAACGCGCTATTGACGTAGACCAGAGGGTCGTCCTGCTGAGAGGCGTCGGCAAGTGTGATCGAAACGTTGGCGTCGTCAATAGCCTGCTTAAGACGGCTGAGTTCGCGCTGGCGTTCCTCGCGGGCGGTCACATCACGAGTCGCGCCGACGATGTACTCAACCGAACCATTGAGCACAACCGGCGCGATTTTCGTCTCCCACTGCATCTCATTTCCATCGAAACGCAGTTGCTCGGTGTATTCGAGCGGTTCACGATGCTCGACGCAGTTGCGATACCTCCGCGCGACGGTCGCTCCCTGTTGCTCACCGAGGATCTCCCGTGGCGTTCGGCCCTTTAATTCGTCGGTTGACTGTCCCGTCGTTCTCTCGTACGCCGGGTTTACCCGTTCAAGAGTAAATTCTTCGGAAACGTCGATCAGAAACAGCGAGTCCTGCGTATGCTGAAACAGTGTTTCGATCTGTTCGAGTTCTTCCCGACGCTCTCTGCGCTCAGTGACATCGTGGATGGCACCTCGAAGTGTGGTAACGTCGCCGCTCTCGGTGACTGGCACGATTCTTACATCTACGAGACGTTCGTCGCCGTTCGACGTCTGGAGACGCCAGGTGCCACGTGTCTGCTCGCCGGATTCGGCTGCCCGAGTAATAGTCTGTCTGACGGCCGCTCGGTCACCCGGGTGAAAGAATTCTATCGCTTCCTCCTGTGTGAGACAGGTGTCGTCGGACAACCCAATGAGCCGACGGGTGCCGTCAGTCAGCAGGAGCTCTCCGCTGTCCACGTCGAGTTCGAAACCACCGGTATCTCCAGCAAATTCCGACAACCGCATCAGTTGCTCCTGTCTGTCGGCCCGTTGCGTTTCGCGTCGTGCGTGGACAGCGTTGCGAATTCGGTTGGCCAAGAGTTTGTACTGGTCGGTGCCGGATCCCTTCTGAAGATAATCGGTGACGCCCGCAGAGATCGCATCACTGGCAACGGCTTCGCTCCCTTTACCGGTGAACAGAATGAACGGTAAATCAGGATATTCTTTCTGAACAGCCTCGAGAAATTCCAGGCCGTTCTTGCCGGGCATATTGTAATCCGAGATGACGCAATCGGGCGGCCGATCACTGACTATATTTAATCCCTCTTCGGCGCTGGTGGCTGTCTCAACAGTGAACCGGTCATCATCACGTTCGAGGAACGTCTTAGCCAGATCTGCGAAGTCAGGTTCATCATCAACGTGGAGAACGTGAATGCGCTGATGGGGGTCGGTGGACATAAATTTCGATTAGTTCCCTTGTATAAAATAATTTGGCAGAATTATCAGGCTCGAAATCTCTCTCCTTACTGTCTGAGCCCTCTCTTATCCACGATTTCGTCGCTTTTGCCGGCTGTTATGATGGGATCTGTAATGGCCTCCACGGCAATTCACGGCGCCCCGACGGAGTTCACTGGCTTCCCCGTCGCTCATCCTGACCGTATTCCTGCTTTCCCACGCTGTAATCGTGAATACCGTCCCGCATTTCCACGATAAGTCCACAGAGGCGATTGTGAGTTCTGTTGAGATTGGCCCGAAATCGGAGTTCCCTCGGAGTGCTCAGACAGATCGGGGACGAAACAACGCGATATCTGTCAGGTTACACCAAATTTGGCTCCCATTCGATTCACCGAGACGTCGGTACGTCGTTCAACTATAGTAGCGTTTGCAACTGATTGCATAGCCGGTCGCACGCAGTCGTGGGATCGAGTGAGCGAAGACTTGCAAACGCTACTATAGTCAATTCGGGATTTGTGCCGCCTGATCAAAACTCACGTGACTCCTTTATGAAGGTGATCTACATTCGTGGGCGTCGTGGAGGAGCAGGGTTCGTTGAGGATATTTATTCTGAGATGGCAAGCGATCCGCTTCCAAACGTTCGATCCCTTTAGCGGGGAGATGACGTGAGGACTGCGTCCGTCATCCAGCAGCCGTCGTAGCGGCCCCCATCTATCCGCTGCATATAGAATTCGTATCGGCCCGTTACCGTACCGTTCTCACGCGTCACGACGTCGACCGTGGCGGCGTCGTCGCTGAGTCGCTCCGGTTCGTACTGGACAGTGTCCCACGAGAGCATCGCGGAGTACGTCGGCCCGGTGATCACCTCGCGGAACTCGGAGAAACTGTCGATCGCCCGGCGATTCGTCGGCGACGCGAACCGGCGAACCGTCTGAATCCCCTCGTTCGATTCGTTGTCGTTGTAGCGCAGCGCGTTCATCTGGATCTGTGTGACGAGGAGGAACGACCGATTGCACGTCGGCTCGGGACGGGTGTTCCGCACAGCCTCTGCCACGGGGGTATCGGACGACGCTACCGATCCACCACGGATGACGACGCGTTTGATCCGATCGATGCTATCGTTCTCCGTGGTATTCGATAGGTTCACCGCTTCGGCCTCCATCCCGGCACCTGTAGAGGTTCCGGGTTCGGCCGTCGTCGGTTCGGCCGCCGTGACGGTCGATTCAGTCGGTGGCGAAGTGGCACCCGAAGCACCGCCGCCGGATCCCGAGAGCGCCCCCATCGCGTCACCGGGCGAGAGGCCACCGACAGCGGCTGCGCCGCTGACAGCGATGAAGACCACGAGCACGACGGCAGCGACCCGCCTGGGTGTCGTCCAGCCTGCGAGTGCCGGCGAACGGCGCTGGTCGGCGGTGGCGGAAGTCGAATCCGCAGTTGAGGAGGACGTCGAGGTGCCCGCTCCGGCGGCCACTCGGGGACTCGGTGGCCGTCCCCGCGCGGCGTTTCCAGTCAGTCCCGACGGCCTCGGGTCGGCGGAGCCACTCGCAGTAACGGCACTTGTCGCCGTTTCTTCTGTCGCGTTTTCTGGCGATTCTGCGGTCTCAGTCCCGGGTGATACGTAGGCTGACGACCGGGCCGGCATCCCGAGAAATTCTTCGCATAACGACTCGGCTTCGTCAGGAGAGAGCGCGTACAGTAGCCGCCTTCGCAGGTCGTCCGGTGTCAGAACAGACACCTCCGACTCCGATCCCAGGAGGTCGTCGGACGGCCCGTCGCCCGACCGTACCACCGCATCGAAGTCCCGGTCTGTGTCCGCTGCAGAGTCCGGTAGACCGGCGAGAAGCGACGTCCGATCAGTCTCGTCGTGGACGGTGACGACAGGGCCGTCGACCTCAACATACACGCCTGCCTCCGCACCCCGGAGTGCGCCAATAAACGCAGCGAACTCGTCGCGGTCGAGTCGGCCGACTGCGCTAGCGAATTCCTCGGGTGAGACGGGCGAGACGTCTGTCATTAGCGAACCACGTGTGAGTATGCAAGCTTAGGGACCCACTCATTTGCCGCTTGCGGCCGGGAAGGTTCGGGCGCTGGCGGCGCGCGCTACACGTTCAGCATCACTCGTCGGAGTGGCCTCCCGGGCGTCTTTCAGGCGGATCTGGCGTCCTCATCGACCGCGACACGTTTGGCGAGTTGCCGAAGGATCTGTTTCAGTTCCCGACGGTTGTCCCAGTTCGTCACGGGTCGGAGAAGGAGTTCCGCAACCTGCGGGAGTCCGAGGTCGTATTCGGCAGTATACCTGACGCGGGTCCCCCCCTCAGTCGCCTCGAACTCCCACTCGATCCGACCTTCGATGTCCCCCGTCAGATCGAAGACGATCCGCTCGGGCGGATCGTGGACGGTCCCGTGAACTTCGCCGTCGAACTCCAGCCCCAGCAACTGATACGTATACGACGCACGCTTGCCGCCGTTGTCGAACGTCCCGAGGGTTTCCACGTTCGAGAGGCGAGGGGAGATCCGCGCTTGGTTCTCCGGGACGTCCATATACTCAAAGACCGCTTCGGGCGGACGGCCGATCACGATTTCGGCAGCGTTTCGCATACTCTCGAATCTGTGCCCGGTGTAAAAAGTGCCTGTGGATGCGGGCACTCGATGGACTCGGCCAACAGTGCGAGGATCTGTCGAGGTGATAGTGCGGAAGTGGCGGCTTGACGCGGTTAGGTACCGTTCCCGCTTTCGGTGCTCTCGACGCCCATCGCTTGGAACAGTTTCCGCCGAACCGCTTCCTCGGTGAGTTGCAGGAGCGTGTCGCGGTTCTCGTCGCTGGTTTCGATCCCCGTGAAGATCCCGAGCGGGATCTCCACGTCGCCCTGCGTGGAATGTCCGCCCGTCTCGCCGATTCCGGTGAAGGCGTCATCGAGAATCTTCCCGATGTTTATCCGGATATCTTTCGAGCGTGCCGAGAGAAAGATCCGGTCGTCGGCGATTCCGAATACCGCCGTCGTCGTGATCCCCTCCAGTTTGAGCAGGTGTTGGGCGGCCTGACCGAGCGCGTCGCGGTCACGGATGAAGCCAGCGTTCGAGACCAGGTGACTGCCCTGAACCTCGCGGTTCTGGATCGCCTCTGCGAGAACGTCGAGCGTCTCTGGGGACATCGACGGTGACTCTACCTGTTCGAGCGTGTCGTGGTTCGCAAACGGGTGGAGGTACGCGGCGGCAGTGAGGTCGGCCGGCGTCGTCTCACGCTTGAAATCCAGGGTCTCCGATCGAATTCCGTACAGGAGCGCCGTCGCGACAGCCTCACTCGGTGAGAGGTCGAACTCCTGGAGGTACTTCGTGAGGATGGTCGAGGTCGACGAGACGTTCGGCCGGACGTCGGTGAACGCGGCTTCGATTCCCTCCTCGGGTTCGTAGTGGTCAATGAAGATGTCGACCTCGGAATCCATATCCGGATCGCCCGACTTCATATGATCGACGAGCGCGACGGCGCCATACTCCGAGAGCGTCTTCCCCTCAGAGAGGGGCACCAGTTCGATGCCAAGGAGGTTCACGAACGCGCGGTTCTCCTGATGGCCGATGTCCCCATCGTAGTTGATGACGGCGTCGACGCCGTGCTCTCTTGCAATCGCTTGCAACGCGGCCGCAGAGGCGATCGAGTCGGGATCGGGGTTGTTCTGGGTCAGAACGGCCAGCCCCCCGGATGCGTCCTCGAGTATCTCCGTGAGTTGGCGGGCTTTGTACTCGAGTTCGCCCGACTCTAGCGACCGAAGCGCCGAGTCTGCGATGACCTCGGAGGGGTTGATGACGACGTCAGCGCCGAGTTCCGCCAGTTCGTCCTCCGAAACCGGGTCAGAGGCACGGACCACGACGAATCGGTCGTCGCCTTTGTCGCGGATTGTCGAGACAGCCGCCTTGTTGGCCTCCACGTCCGACGAGAGGATGAGCACGACGTCTCTGTCTGCAACGGCGTCCACGACGTCGGGATCCGAGATATCGATCTGCTTGGCGTTCAGGTCCTGATCACGAAGTGATTCGACACGGCTCTCGTCTTTGTCGAGGATAAGAACGTCCTTTCCGTCCTCGACGAGTCCCTCTGCCACCGCGTAGCCCACGCTTCCACATCCGAGGATGGCATACGACGACATCGACGAGATTGTGACCCCGGCACTCATAGTGTTGCGACTTCCGAACGGCCGCCACTTAACAGCACTCGTTTGGTTGGATGCGCTGACAAGCGGACCGCTGGCCCGGCCGAAAGGAAACATCTTTAATCGCGCCACCCCGACGATAAGTTGCCTTGGGCCGGTAGCTCAGTCCGGCAGAGCGTCTGACTCTTAATCAGACGGTCGCGCGTTCAAATCGCGTCCGGCCCGTATTCTGGCTGCGAGAACGCCTCAAAAAACGGGTGTTTCACCCGTCGAGAGTTGAATCAGAGAAACGTCGTTCAGAGCGTCGTTGCGCCGCTATCTCGTAACCCCATTTGCCACGTCTGTGTTCGAATCGCCGGCGACTGCCTTTTTGATCATTCGCCGGCCAGTTCTCCTAGAAGCGTCTCCAGTTCGTAGTTCTCCAGCGCCCGCGTGCTTCGTCTGAGTGACGAAACGACGAAGGTCGAGTTCGTCCGGCGGATCTCCTCGATCGTCTCCAGATCGGTGATGAGCCGTTCGACCATCTCCTGATCGGGCAGGTGTGCGATCACGACGAAGTCGGTCTCTCCCATCGTGAAGTACGCCTGTGACACCCCCTCGACGTCGAGGATCTTGTGTTCGAAGTCGTGGTGTGAGCCGTTGTAATCGGTGAGGAGTTCGACGATGACAGTCACGCCGAGTCCGACCGCATCGAGGTCGATGTCGTAGAGGTCGTTCTCGATGATCCCCGCCTCGCGGAGGTTGTTCAGTCGGTAGTGGATCGTCGAGACTGGAATGTCGGTTTCCTCGTGAAGCCGCTCTGGACTCCCGGTTCCGAGATCCGAGATGGCCTTCAGGAGGCGAATGTCGCGTTCGTCCATAGTTCCGATGGGGTTCCGTTTCGCCCCGGAGAGGTTGTATGTTGCGCTACTCCGGCCGGGACCCGTCGCAGTCCCACAAACGACTTATACCCCCGCCGGAGAGGGGACGTATGGTCGATCCGCTACAGTTCTCGCTCGATCCGACACAACTCGGCTTGGAGTTTGGGAGCGGTGCACTCATCGGTGGGATCATCGGGTTCGCGGCGAAGAAAGTCGCGAAAGTGATCGCCGTCATCGTCGGGTTGGAACTGGCACTGTTCAAATTCCTCGAGTCCCGCGGCATCCTAACTGTCGATTGGGAGCGCCTCACGTCGGGCTTGGTAAAGACGACGCAGACCGCCGCCGACGGGACGCCACCGGACTGGATCTCGACGATTCTCTCCACGCTGTCGATCTCTGCGGGATTCACCGGCGGCTTCCTGGCTGGGTTCAAGAAGGGATAGTTCGCCTGCCGCCGCAGTGCGGTGTCAGCGGGTGCTGAGTTCGTCTTTCTCCTTGATAATCTGAGTTTCGGCCTCCCCGGAGGTGTGCTCGTTGACCAGATCGTAGAAGTCGTTCTGCATTCCAGCGGGGAACGTGACGACCCCCACCCACGACCCGTCCGGTTGCCATTCTTCGCGTTCCAGATCGCCATACTCTCTGACTTGCGCCTGTGTCTTGCCAGCGTACTCGGCTGGGATCTGAACCGCGACTGTCACCTCGTCGAAACGGATCGGGATCACGGGTCTGAGCGCGTCAAGAGCGTCGTCTACTTGCGATTCGACGGGTTCCATCGGATCGACGCGGAAGCCCGCTTCCTCGAGCGCGCGCTCGATTCGTTCCGGCGGATGCGGCGCGTTGTCCATCTGCGGGTTTACCGCGTTCCGCGCGATTCGGTTGATGAGGTTCCTGCGCTTCTGCTCCTGCATCTCGCGGCGCTGCTCGGCCGTGATCTGGATCTCGCCCTCACGGATCACTTCAGGGATGATTTCGAGCGGTTCTGTCGTTCCGAATACGGTTTCCAGATCCTCTTCGGCCGGGCGGTCACCGCGGGACGCGTCCTCGAACACGTCATCGGCGGCGATCACGTCTTCGAGGTCGTCTTCGAACTCGCCGCGTTTGATCGAGAGTGCGGCGTCGGGGTCGACGAGTACCTCGAACCGCTCGCCGTGCGATTCGAGTCGTGCCGTCACGGCCTCGTCAAGTGAGATCATATTTTTACTTTCGGGTTCAGGAATAAAAAGCCTCCCTGCACCGAATTCACTCGCACTCTGCGAGCGGAGTCGGCTAAAAGATATCGACAGCCAACTCCGACCACGGTCGGCGGCATCCGGCGTTTAATCACTGATTATACACTCTGTCTCCGTGGTAACTCACGATTAGTTATACCACAGCAGTATGTACGAACTCCTATGACCCGCGCCGCCGATGGTGGACCCTCCGAGTCCGCGTCCGCTTACCACGTCGTCTGTCACGACTGTCAGACCGAGTCAGTTGCCTTCGCTGAGGACGAGGCCGAGGCACAACTCTCAGAACACCGGTCCGAAACCGGTCATAACGTGGAAATCGCACTGCTTGCAGACAGCGGCTGAACGTCTTCGCGACGGCAGATTACGCCGACAGTTCTTCGATGACTGCGAGAAGATCGTCTTTGTCCTGCACACCGATCACGCTGTCCTGTTTCGATCCGTTCTTGTAGAACTCGAGCGTCGGCACCGAACGAACGCCGGCGTTTTTAGCGAGCTCCTGTAATTCGTCGATGTCTACCTTGAGGACGGCTGCGTCGGTCTCCGAGGCGAGCTCCTTGACCGTCGGTTCGAGCATTTTGCACGGGCCGCACCACTCGGCGTGGTAGTCCACCATAACGACATCGTGGTCCGCTACGAGTTCATCGAACTGCTCTGCGTCTTCGACGTGAATCGGCGCGCCGGTCGCTTCGGGCGTGCTCATACCACACATACTCGGGGCAGCCTCTTACCTATTTCGAGGCTTGGGCCGACGACCGCACGACCGCCCTCACCGACCGTCGACGTCGTACTCGAGGAGGACGCCGTCGCCGATGCGCGTGGTCGCCCGGAGCGAGAGCGACGGAAATCTCTCCTCGAACCCGTCACCGTCCACGAGCGTCGGCGCGTCACGACCCCCAATGACCAGCGACCCGACGTAGACCGAGAGTTCGTCGACGAGCCCCGCCGCGAACAGCGAATAGATGATCTCACCGCCACCCTCGATCATCAACGCCCTGATCCCATCGGCCTCCAGTTCAGAAAGTGCCGATTCGAGATCTACGCGCCCTGTCCCGGCGGCGAGGGCGGTGGCACCAGCGGCTTCGAGGTCACGACGGCGCTCGTCGGATATCGACTGTGACGTGAGAAGATATGTCTCCGCGGCGTCGTCGAGGATCCGCGCGTCCAGTGGGGTTCGTCCGGTCGAATCGACGACAACGCGGGCGGGGTTTGGATCGTCGTCGCGCTCACGGCGCCGGTCACGGAGTTCCTCGTCATCGAGCGTGAGGTGCGGGTCGTCCGCGAGAACCGTACCGACACCTACGAGAATCGCATCGTTGTCAGCGCGGAGTCGGTCCACGCGGGTGAAGTCCGCCGATCCGCTGATCCGGACCTGTTCGCGGCGACGGCTCGACAGTTTCCCATCGGCGCTCATCGCGGCGTTGACGACGACGTGCATACCGTGTTATCGACCCGACCGGACAAGCGGATTTCGGTCAGGCACGAACGGATTACCGCACGATCTATTACAGTTTCTCGACAGAACGGGCAGGACTTATGTGAGGCACCGTGGTCATTTACACTCATATGGCGCCGAAGGTGCTGATGCTCGGGTGGGGGTTTCCGCCCAACGTAAGCGGTGGGCTCGACACCCACGTGGGGGAGTTGTTCGACGGAATGCGTGGCCGCGATGTCGACGTCGAACTCGTCCTCCCGGCCGAGTACGCACCCGAAGGCCGCGATGGAATCGTCGGGGTGCCGACCGGTGACGGAGACATCATCACCCGCGTCGGGCGGATGAGTTCGACGTTCGCCGAGCGAGCCGAAGAGGCCGACGTGATCCACACCCACGACTGGTTCGGCTACGGCCCGGGGTCGCGCGCGAAGTCGAACACCGACGTGGAGTGGGTGACGACATTCCACTCGCTGTCGACTGACCGGAACGTCGATCCGCCGAAGCGCGAGGTCGAGACCGAACGTCGACTCACCGAGCGGGCCGATCACCTGATCGCCGTGAGCGAACTCACTGCGAACGACGTCCACGAGCAGTACGGCGGCGACCCCACGGTCATCTACAACGGGTTCTCCGAGTGTGAGACGACGGGCCGCGACTACAAGACCGAGCTCGGCATCGACGGCAAAATGCTGTTTTTTGTCGGTCGTCACACCGACCAGAAGGGCATCTCGCACCTCGTCTACGCACTCGAGAAACTCCGGCGAGACGACGTGACCCTCGTGATGGGTGGATCAGGCCACCTCACGGCACAGTTGAAGCGGTTCGCGGAACTGCTCGATATGGAAGACCGGGTCGAATGGGTGGGATACGTGCCCGAGGAGGAACTGGGCGACTACTACGCGTCGGCGGACCTGTTCGTCTCCCCATCGCTCGCGGAGCCCTTCGGCATCACGATCACCGAAGCGCTCTCGGCCGGGACGCGCGTCGTCGCGACCAGAAGCGGCGTCAACGAAGTCCTCAGCGATGAGTGCGTCGTCGAGGTCGAGCCCAACTCGGAGTCGATTGCCGCGGGTATCGAACGTGGGCTCGAACTGGGGGGCGCGCCGGAGTACGATCCCATCACCTGGGACGAAGTCGTCGAGGAGACCGTCTCGTTCTACGAGGACGTCGTCTGAGGCCCGCCCGTCACAATGGCAGTTTCGAGGCTGTCGGCTCAGATACTACCGCAGGAGACGGACGTCGTCGGCCGGTTCCGGGTGCCGGATCCGGTACCCATCGGCCGTCGATATCATCCCTTCGGTCGGCAGTTCCTGTCGGGCGGCTTGATACGGACTGTCGCTCTCGATGCCTCGATATGGGGTGGAACTCTCTGCACCCTGATACGGGTTGGAACTCTCCGCACCCCGGTAGGGACTGGCACTTTCCGCGCCTCGATACGGGCTGGAATCTTCCGCACTCGGCCCGTCGCCACCTTTCGCCTCGCGCTCGAAGTCTTCTGGCGGAAGGTAGATCCGCTCGCCCATCTCGGACCGGACGATCACCGCTGTGTCCCGATCGCCGCGCATCGTCACGACCGTCTCGCCGTTCTCGATGGTAACCGAGAAGGTGACGCCCGCCTCGTCGTCACCTCCGCCGCCGTCGACCTGGTTGTCGGTACTCATAAGCACATTGTCGACCGCGGGCTACTTAATCGCTGGTAGTACTATGCTCCCGCTCCAGTTGCCGACGGCCGTTCTGAATCTCCGATGAATCGTAGGAGCCGTAGATCAGCGGCAGAATTTGACAATCAGCCATAGATTCTGCGGCTAGCCCGTTCGGATTGCGAAAGGATCACACCTCGACCGAGATTTCCCCGAATGTCAAGTGGGGGGATGACCATATATGTATATGGACATTCGCGATGCTACAACGGAAGACGTAGCGGAGATCCGTCGTGTCGCCGCCGAATCCTTACGGGCCTCGTACGGCCACGCCATCCGCGAGGATACGATCGACGCTGCCGTGGAAAAGTGGTACAGTACCGAACGGGTGACCAACTCACTGAAGGAGGACGCTGAAGTGTTCGTTCTCGCCGCAGACGAGAGCGGCGTCGTCGGCTTCGCCCAGAGCGAGATTTCGGAAGGTCGTGAGACGGTCGGATACTTAGACTGGTTGCACGTCGTGCCGGAGCACCGGGGTGAGGGCATCGGCTCGAATCTGCTCACCAGACTCGAACAGGAACTGATCGAGGCCGACGTCGACCGACTCGAGGGGCGCGTCCTCACCGAGAACGAGGCGGGCGTCACGTTCTACGACGAACAGGGATTCAGCGAGGTCGGCGAGCGGACGGTCGAGATTCGCGACGAGACGTTCACCGAACGCGTCTACTCGACGTTTCTCGACAGCGGCGAGGACGAACCGACGGGACTGGACGAGCAGACGACTGACGATGGCACCCCCGTCCACGTCGCGTACGACGAGTCCGTCCGCGGCTCCGATGCGCCCTTCTTTGCGGTCTATCTCGACGACGACCGATCGGAGCGCTACGGGTGGATGTGTGGCGCTGACGACAGCCTGGACATCGCGATGGACACGATGGAACGGTTGGAGTGCAACGGCTGTGGGAATCGCCGGAAACCCGTCCGTTGGGACGCCGCCTATCTGTAGCCGCCTCCCGTTCTGCTGACGATGATGTCCCCTTCGCGACCTACTCGTTAGAAGATACTGGCTAGCGGCGCGCCCGACGGCTGTTCATCATCGTGTCATTTCGAGGTTCTGGTCCAGGGCTCCGTCCCAGGATCTTGAACCGCTCGAATTACTCGTTCGTATCGGCCGCACGGCCGCTCTCTCGGAGTTCGCGGTCTCTGTCTGTCGGGGCCGTCAACTCCGGGACTGAGACGGGGGAGCCGTCCTCGTCGACCGCGACGAAGACGAAGCACGATTCACAGGTCCGCTCACGCTGGCCCGTTCGGGGGTCCTCGCGGTCGACCACAATTCGAACCCCGATGCTCGAACGGCCCGCTCGATACGCCCACGCC
The DNA here is from genome assembly GCF_042218505.1 of Halobellus sp. Lineage (NCBI taxonomy): Archaea > Methanobacteriati > Methanobacteriota > Halobacteria > Halobacteriales > Haloferacaceae > Halobellus > Halobellus sp. The sequence goes on along the minus strand of NZ_JBDGQZ010000018.1, from coordinate 78,418 downwards.
TCGACGACCGCAATGTCTCCACGAGGAATGGGTCGGCTGAAATCGAGTCCTTCGACCCGAGCGGTGACACAGGTCTCGCCAGCGAACCGCATCGCCGACATCGCACCAACCTCGTCCATCAACTTCATCACCACCCCACCGTGGGCGGTGTCGTAGTTGTTCGTCATGTCGGGCTGTATTCGGGCACGGTTTTCGATGTACGTCTCGGACGGAGTCGACATACTGTTTCGAGGAGTCACAGCGACTTAGTCCCGTCCCGGTCGTGTGCCACTGGTCGCTCGCTGCATCTCTGGTGGGTGCTGTGATCACCGGTTGGAACCCCCGACTGTAGTCGCGTTCGGCGCCGGAAACGCGACCGCGAGCTCTCTTCAGGTGTCGGGGGATTCGGCACTATACACCATCGGAGACCTGGCGCTGTTGAGTATCGTGACCGGCAGCAGCGGCATCGCTCTCGGGTTGTATACGCTCGCAAAACGCTACTCCGTCGGGCGGTCGTTCAGAGAGGCATTCTCCGACGAATAGCCGAACCGAGAGAGGCCGACCGATAGCAACGGCTGGGGCCAAAACCCGTTGCCAGCGAGGGCGCGGGGCGACTCAGTCCTGAACCTTCACCTGGATGTCCTCGACGATGTCGGGGTTCCGCAGCGTCGTCGTGTCGCCGAGTTCCTCGCCGTTGGCAATCTCCTCGAGCAGGCGACGCATAATTTTGCCCGAGCGCGTCTTCGGGAGTTCGGGCGTGAAGATCACCCTCTCAGGCTTCGCGATCGGCCCGATGGCCTCGTTGACGCCTTCGACGATCGCATCGTGCATCTCGCCGGTCCCCTCGTAGCCGTCTTCGAGGATGACGTACGCGTAGACGGCTTCGCCGGTGACCTCGTGGTCGCCGCCGACGACAGCCGCTTCGGCGACGCCCTCGACGCCGACGATGGCGGATTCGATCTCCATCGTTCCCAGCCGGTGACCGGAGACGTTGAGCACGTCGTCGACGCGGCCGAGAATCGTGATGTACCCGTCGTCGTCGATCTTCGCGCCGTCCTCGGGGAAGTACACCCACCTGTCGGCGTCCGGGTCTGAGTACTCGTTCCAGTACTCCTCGATGAACCGCTCGTCGTTCTGGTACAGCGTTCGGAGCATCCCCGGCCACGGCCTGCTCACCGTGAGGTAGCCCGCGTGCCCGGCCTCGATCTCCTCACCCGTGGCGTCGACGACGCGCGCGTCGATACCCGGGAGCGGCGGCCCCGCCGACCCCGGTTTCATCGTGTTGATGCCCGGTAGGGTTGTGATCATCATCCCACCGGTCTCAGTCTGCCACCAGGTGTCGACAATCGGGCACTCCTCGTTGCCGATGTGCTTGTAGTACCACTTCCAGGCGCGGGGATTGATCGGTTCGCCGACCGTCCCCAGCAGTCGGAGACTGGAGAGGTCGTGTCTCTCGGGAAACTGCGAACCCCACTTCATAAACGCCCGGACCGCCGTCGGTGCGGTGTAAAAGACGTCCACGGCGTACTTCTCGACCAGTTCCCACAGGCGGTCGCGTTCGGGGAAGTCGGGTGTCCCCTCGTACATTACGGTCGTCGTCCCGAGCGAGAGTGGACCGTAGACGATGTAGGAGTGGCCCGTAATCCACCCAATGTCAGCAGAGCACCAGTAGGTATCCTCGGGTTCGAGGTCGAGGACGGCGTGAGACGTCCACGTCGTGTACGCGAGGTAGCCGCCGGTGGTGTGCTTGACACCCTTCGGCTGACCCGTCGTGCCCGAAGTGTACATCAGGAAGAGCATATCCTCGGCGTTCCGTTCGACGGGTTCAACGCGGGCACTCTGATGCGCTTCTACCAGGCCGTCCCAGTCGTGTTGGTTGCCTTTGAGGTCGTGTCCGAAACCGTCCTCGCCCAGGCGGTCGACGACGACCGTCGCATCGACCCCGTGTTCAACGCTCGACAGCCCGTCGTTGGCTTTCTGGAGATGATCGAGCGGCTCCCCGCGACGGTAGTAGCCGTCGCACGTGATGAGATATCGGGAGTCCGCAGCGTTCATCCGAGTCGCGAGCGCGTCCGCCGAGAAGCCGGCGAAGACGACCGAGTGCGGCGCGCCGATGCGTGCACACGCGAGCATCGCGATCGGGAGTTCGGGCACCATCGGCATATAGAGCGTGACAACGTCGTCTTCCTCGACGCCGAGGTCCCGCAGTGCCGCAGCGAACTCGTTGACCTCGCGGTAGAGGTCCTGATAAGTGTAGGTCCGAGTTTCGCCGTGTTCGCCCTCCCACTGGATCGCTGCGCGGTTCTTGTCGCCGTTCTCCACGTGTCGATCGACGCAGTTGTACGAAGCGTTGAGGGTGCCGTCGGCGAACCACTCGTAAAACGGGCCCTCGGACTCGTCGAGGACCTCGCTGTACGCCGAGTCCCAATCGAGCATATCGGCCGCCTGCGTCCAGGCGTGGGGCCAGTCTTCCTCGAACTCCTCGTAGATCGACTCGTCGGCGACGTTCGCCTGTTCGACGAACGAAGCCGGGGGTTCGAACGTCTCCTGTTCGACGAGTCGTGCTTCGAGATCAGGTTCTCCGTCGTCGGTCATATACGTTCATAACATTCGAAGGACCCGATATAAATCCTCCCGCCACCGCCGACCTGCGGCCGGGCGGTCGGTCCGGTTACGCCCGGCCACAGGTACCTCGGCGAATACACAAGCAAGTCGATCCTCCACGACCCCAAATTGTTTTATATAATTTTCTCACCACTATTTATCGACGAATTATAGTAGCGTTTGCAACTGATCGCACGCAGTCGTGCGATCGAGTGAGCGAAGACTTGCAAACGCTACTATAGATACAGTATTAGCTATTATCTGCCGTTATTTGAACTGTTCTCAACTGACTGGAATCGCCCACGTTATTATATCGGTCGGAGCAATAGCGACACGTATGAAGCGGACACACTTCCCGAGTGACAACCGGAGCGACGGTTGGCCCTCCACCTATCGGCGTCGGGTACTCCTCGCTGGGGCAGGCGCGACGACGCTGGCGCTGGGTGGGTGTCTCGGCGGAGGCGAATCGGGTGATGGCAGTGGTGACAGCGACACGCCAGCCGCGATCACGATCCCGCAGGGGGCGACCTGCGACGTCTGCGGGATGACGATTCGTCAACACCCAGGTCCGACCACCGAGATCTTCTACGCCGACGAGCAACCGAGTGGTCACGAGAACCCCGCGCGGTTCGACAGCACTTGGGAGGCGTACCGGTACGAATTCCAGCGCGACGAGCAGGGGTGGCACGATGTGGCGTTCTACGTGACGGACTACTCGACCGTCGAGTACGGGACGTTCGAGGACGGCGGCGACACGTTCATTTCCCGACACTACGAGGCGTCGTCGTTCGTCGCGACGAGCGAGGTGACCTACGTCGTCGACAGCGAGGTGAAGGGAACGATGGGCCGTGATCTGATTGCATTCGGCGAGCGCAGCGACGCAGAGTCGTTCAAGTCCGACCACGGGGGGTCGCTCACGACCCACGACGGCGTCACTCCCGAAGTCGTCGCGGGACTCGGGAAGTAATGGCGCTGCTCTCCCCGACCGGGACGGCGTGGCTGACAATCGGGGTCGGCGTCGTGCTCGTCGTCGCCAGCGTCTCGTTCGCCTTGACTCCGGTCGGTAGCGAATCGCTCAATCCAGTCACCTTTGAAGACACCGTGAGTATGGGCGGAACGGGCGTCGACACCCGCAGGGCGGAAGCCGAAGGGTTCCTACTGCCCCGTGCGGAGGTGTTCTACTCGGGGTATCGCTACGTGGTCGGTTACGTCGGCATCGAGACGGCAGCGAGCGAACTCGGTGACCAGAGCGCTCGACGGCAGTTCGGCGACCCACTGGCCGTCTACGTCTCCGACTTTTCCACCATATCCCCGACGGTGACCGACGACGGGTACGTCGTCCCCGAACGTGGACAAGCCGTCGGATGGACACCCGTCGAGAGCGCACACTTCGTGATCGACAGCGACGCGCGTATCCCCTCCGGTCCGATCGTTCTGCCCTTCTCCGACCCGGAAGATGCAGAACAATTTGCTGCCGCCCACGGTGGCCGGGTGGTAGACTGGGCCACGGTCACCGCTCGCGCTGGCGATCCGCTCCCGGCCAAACTGCGTGCCTTCGAACGGTCGATCGACGAACGGCACGCGTGGGCAACTCGGACGGCGGAAGCGGCCGCAGCGAGACGTGATCGACCCGTGAGCGTCGTCGTCGGCAACGAGTCTACACAGGCTTCAGGGCCAGCGCCGAACGATGCGCAGACTGCGCCGACAATCGAGGCCGGAGTCGCGGCCGCCCCACCGGACACGACAGTTTACGTCCCCGAGGGGACGTACGAGGTAGACCGGATCGTCCTCAACCGATCTGTGACGCTCGCCGGCGCCGGCCCGAGTCTCCATACCGGCGACGGGACGACGATTCGTGGCGACGGCAATGGGAGCGTCGTCGTGGTGCAGGCAGACGGTGCGTCCGTCGTTGACCTCAGCGTCACTGGGGTTGGAAACGTGGGCAGTCGCGGTCGCGAGCGCCGCAACGAATCGGTGGACTGGGACACGACGGTCCAGTTGGCGTACGGCTACGGTGATGCGGGAATCGTCCTCGACGGGGCGACCGGGGCGTCGGTCGCAGGCGTCAGGATAACCACGCCCGCGAGCGGCGTGATCGTCCGCGACAGTTCCGACTCCGTCCTCACGGGACTCACGGTGCGAGGCGCCGAAACCGCTCGAGAGGGCTTTATGAGCGTTGTCCTCATCGGCGCGCCGAGCGTGGTCGAGGATTCGACGTTCCGCGGCGGTCGAGACGGCGTGTACACGCACCGCGCGGACGGGAGCGTGATCCGCGACAACTACGCGGATCCCGGCCGGTATGGCGTCCACGAGATGTACACCTCCGATTCGCTTGTCGCGAATAACACCGTCAGGAACGCCCAGACCGGCATCATCGTGATGACGCGACCAACCGACAACATTGTGGTATCCAACGACGTTCGACAGAGCACGTACGGGGTCATCCCCGCCGGCGGCGGGTCGTACTACGCCCGCAACGTCGTTGTCGACAACGACTACGGGATCGGCATCGCCGGCGATCGTAACGCCTTCGTCGGGAACGTCGTCGTCGACAATCGCGTGGGGGCGCGGGCCAACGAGATTCTTCCGGCGAACTGGGTGATCCGCAATGACTTCGCCGCCAACGACCGCGCCGTCACGTCCGACATCGGCCCGTTCCGGACGTGGTCCCACGGTGGCGTCGGCAACTACTGGGGAGCGTTACCGATCGCTGACGGCGACGATAACGGCGTCTACGACCGTCCATACCGACCGACGGGGACGGTCGATAGTCGGATCGGTGCCGTCGGTGGCGCGACGACGCTCGCACAGTCACCAGCATCCGTGACACTCAGGCGGGTGCAGGGCGCAGTCTCCGGCCTCAGACAGTCTGGCGTCGTCGACACCCACGCCCGAACGCGCCCGTTCCATCCGGCGGTACTCAACTCGGTTCGCAACGGAACTGACCCGACGAATCAAACGGTCGGGCGCGTGGTTGCTACCAGTTCGACCGCCGGGGGTGTCTCGGCGTGAGCGACGACGAATCGCCGCCGATGGCACTGCGCGCGGCGGGCATCGATCAGGCATTTGGTGACGTCGAAGTGTTGTCTGGCGTCGACCTGACGGTCGACCGCGGCGAAATCGCGGCCATCGTCGGCCCGAACGGTTCCGGAAAATCGACGCTCTTGCGGATTCTCGCCGGCGTCAGTCCTGCTGACGGCGGCACTGTCGCGGTCCCGGAAAGAGGCGGCGCGCGAAACCTCGGATACCTCCCGCAACGGCCGGCGTTCCGGAGCGGGTTCACTGCCCGGGACACGCTCGAGTTCTACGCATCGTTCCTCGATGGTGTCGACGAAGACGACGTCGACGCGACGCTGGACCGCGTCGGACTCGCCGGGGTTGGCGACCGCGCGGTCGGTTCGCTCTCGGGTGGGATGACCCGCCTACTCGGCCTCGGGGAAGCGGTGTTGGGAGACCCTGCCGTGTTGATTCTCGACGAACCGGGAAGCGGACTCGACCCTGCGATGGTCGAGCGCCTGTTCGGGGTCGTCGGCGACCTCGCGGCGGACGGGACGGGCGTTGCCGTCGCCTCTCACGAACTGCCGGCCGTTGAAGCGCACACTGATACGGTCCACGTCCTCAGTGAGGGCGATTTCGTGCGGCGCGGTCCACCGCAGGCACTCTTAGAGCAGACAGGAACGGAATCGTTCTCTGCGGCGTTCCTCGAAATCGTCAGACCGGAGGGCGCAGTATCGACAATCAGCGCCGGTGTCGGTCGCGATGGGGAGGTGACGCACGATGGGTGACGGCGGCCAGGAAGCAGCGCCTGAGCGGGCAACGGGTGGACTCGTCGAGGGTCAGACGGCGGCGGGCGTATTCGACAGCGTCGATCAAGCCGGTTCGGACCTCTTGGTGGTCGCGACCCGCGAACTCCGCACTATCGCGCGGACGCCAGCGTTGCTCGCCCTCTCGGCGGCGTTCGTCGTCAGCGTCTTCGGCGTCGCCCGGGCAGGGACGGGCGGCGGGGGCGGGTTCGTGCCGCTGACGCTGGATCTCCTCACGTTCGTCGAGGTGCTGATTCCGCTTCTCGCCGTCGCCTTCGGATACCGCTCGATTCTCGGTGACCGTGAGACCGGGGAACTCGATGTGCTGCGTACCTTCGACGTGTCGCGGACGGCCTACGTCGGCGGCGTCTACCTCGGCCGCGCGCTGGCGCTCGTGAGCCTGGTCGTCGGGACGCTCCTCGCCGTCGGCCTCCTAGTCCCGTTTCTGACCGCGGACATTCCGACGTTCCTGGCGATTAACGCCGCAGCGGATTCGGGTGTCCGGTACGTCCGGTTCGTCGCGCTGGCCGCCGGCTTCACGCTCACCGTTCTCGGTGCGACCGTTGCAATCTCCGCGGCTGCTCGAACCGTCCGGACAGCCTTCGCGTTGGCGGCGGCACTGGCAGCGGCGCTCGTACTCGGCATCGACACCGCGCTCGTGACCGGTCTCGCGGCCGGCGTCATCCCGGAACGTGGACTGTCGGCGCTCCTCGCACTGAGTCCGAACAGCGCATTCCGCGGCCTCGTTCTCTCTACAGTCGTCGGGGTGCTGGGTGGGACGACGGTCACCGCAGGTAATCCGCTTGCGAATGCCGGTGGACTCGGCCTCTGGTGGCTTTCGAGCCTCGTAATCGCCATCTGGCGGGTGTGGCCCGTAGTCGACAACCGTAGAGGAGAGTGAGAGAAGAGTTACGCCTCGCCGGCCACTCCCAGTTCCCCGCGCAATCAGCCGAAGTTCTCGAACTTGGCCGTGTCGGCGTCGATGTTGGCGGCTTCGAGGGCGACCGTCGCGTCGTCGACGAACTCGGCGAAGCCGTAGACGAAGATCTGCTCGTCCGCCTCGCCAGTGACAGCGTCGCTTACTGCCCCGGTAATGTCGCCAGCCGTGACCGAGGCCGGCACCCCGGCATCACGGAGGGCGCTCAAGCGTTCCTCGTGCGCGGGCGCATCAGACTGGTAGACAATCGCGGCTTCATTCCCGTCGGCGAGTGCCGCCTCGGCGATACCGACGGCGGGCCCAACACCGGGCCCACCAGCGAGCACAACCGCCCGTGACTCGCCGTCGTAGAAACTCCGTCCGAACGGCCCGGAGATGTCGAGCGTGTCACCGGGATCGAGCGCGAGAAGAAACCGACTGAACGGGCCCGCCTCGTCGGGATCGACACCGACCGTGACCTCGAAGGTGCCCTCGACAGACGGCGACGAGAGCGTGTAGAACCGAGCGTACTCCTCGCCGTCGACCGTCCCCAGAAGTTTCACGAACTGCCCTGGTTGGGCTTCGAACCCGTCGGGCGACTCCAGTTCGAGAGCAATCGTGTCGGGTCCAACGTCGCGGACCGCACTGACAGCGACAGTTGCGTCCATACAGATGGTAATGGTTCCGCAGAGAAGGCCTTTGCCTTCCAGACTGAACGCCGCCACTGACACGGAAAAAAGCGCATCGCTAGTGGTCGGGAGGTTCTGTGACCCCGTCACTACCGGAAAAAACATTTGAACATATATATTGCCAACAGTAGCAAAAAATAATATTTAAATCGGGGATAGCCCGGAACAAACTGGACATACAGATAATTTCTACCGGTTCAGGCCGTTTCCTTTTTCAAGGGCTTTCAGAAGGTTTTTCTTACGGCCAAAGTAAATCCTAAGCCACATGCCTGCGGACTTCAACTGGGCCATCGGCGGAGAAGCCGGCGATGGCATCGACTCGACGGGAAAAATCTTTGCCCAGGCACTCTCCCGCGCCGGGCGGCACGTGTTCACGTCGAAGGACTTCGCGTCCCGGATCCGTGGCGGGTACACGGCGTACAAAGTCCGGACCGCCGTGGACCAAGTCCAGAGCGTCGTCGACCGGCTCGACGTTCTGATCGCGTTGACCCCGCGCACGATCGAGGAGAATCTCGACGAACTTCACGACGGCTCCGTGATCATCTACGACGGCGAGCGCACGACAATGGAGAACGTCGAGATTCCCGAAGGGATGACCGGACTGGACGTGCCCCTGAAACGACTCGCCGAGGAGGCTGGCGGCGCAATTATGCGCAACGTCGTCGCGCTCGGCTCGGCCTGTGAGGTCGCAAACTTCCCGATCGAGAACTTGGATAGCGCGCTAGAGAAACGCTTCGGTTCGAAGGGTAAGGCGCTCGTCGAGAACAACAAAGACGCCGCCCGGAAGGGTCAGGACTACGTCGCGACCGAGTACTCGCACGAATTCGAGTACAACCTCGAGACGACGGACTCGGACTACGTCCTCCTGAATGGTGACGAGGCCATCGGGATGGGTGCAATCGCCGCTGGCTGTAAGTTCTATGCCGGCTATCCGATCACGCCCGCGACGGACGTGATGGAGTACCTGACGGGTCGTATCGAGCGGTTCGGTGGCCACGTCCTCCAGGCCGAGGACGAGTTGTCGGCGATCAACATCGCGCTCGGCGCGGCACGGGCCGGTGCGCGATCGATGACGGCGACGTCCGGCCCCGGTATCGATCTGATGGCCGAGACGTTCGGCCTCGTTGCGACGAGCGAGACGCCGCTGGTCGTGGTCGACGTGATGCGTTCGGGTCCTTCGACGGGGATGCCGACGAAACAGGAACAGGGGGATCTGAATATGATGCTCTACGGTGGCCACGGGGAGATCCCGCGGTTCGTCCTCGGGCCGACGACGATCTCGGAGTGCTTCTGGAAGACGGTTGAGGCGTTCAACCTCGCTGAGAAGTACCAGACGCCGGTCTACATCGCCGCCGACCTCTCGATGGCGGTCACCGAACAGACGTTCCCCCCTGAGGCGTTCGATATGGACGAGGTAGAGATCGACCGCGGTAAGGTCGTCGATGAGGAGGCAATCGAGGAGTGGCAGAATGAAAAGGGCCAGTTCAAACCGCACGCGATCACCGACGACGGCGTCTCGCCGCGAGCGTTCCCCGGGACGACCGAGGGCGCGCATATGTCGACGGGCCTCGAACACGACGAACTCGGCCGCCGGACCGAAGACACCGGGATGCGGGTCGAACAGGTGGACAAGCGCACGCAGAAGGTCGACACCGCCCGCGAGGTCGAAGACTGGTCCCCACGGGAGTTCGGTGACCCCGAGTCGTCGAACCTCGTCATCTCGTGGGGATCTAACGAGGGCGCAATGGAGGAGGCGATCGAACTTCTCGAAGCGGAGGGCGTCGACGTGCGCTTCCTCTCGGTGCCGTACCTGTACCCGCGGCCGGATCTGAGTAGCGCGGTCGAATCCGCTGAGAAAGTGATCGTCGTCGAGTGTAACGCTACCGGTCAGTTCGCCGACGTGGTCGAACACGACACGCTCTCGCGCGTCGACCGCGTGAACAAGTACGACGGCGTGCGGTTCAAGGCGGACGAACTCGCAGATCAAATCCACGCCGCCCTGCAGGAGGTTCCTCAATGAGCTCAGACGTTCGATTCACAGACTTCAAATCCGACAAGCAACCGACGTGGTGTCCCGGCTGCGGTGACTTCGGGACGATGAACGGGATGATGAAAGCGCTCGCCAACACGGGCAACGATCCCGACAACACATTCATCGTTGCCGGGATCGGCTGTTCCGGCAAGATCGGGACGTATATGCGCTCCTACGCGCTCCACGGCGTGCACGGGCGTGCGCTCCCGGTCGGGACGGGTGTCAAACTCGCGAACCCCGAGTTGGAAGTGATGGTCGCTGGCGGTGACGGCGACGGGTACTCTATCGGTGCGGGCCACTTCGTCCACGCCGTTCGGCGGAATGTTGATATGTCGTACATCGTGATGGACAACCGGATCTACGGCCTGACCAAGGGACAGGCCTCGCCGACCTCGCGAAAGGACTTCGAGACGTCGACGACGCCCGAGGGCCCCCAGCAACCGCCCGTCAACCCGCTTGCGCTCGCGCTCGCATCGGGCGCGACGTTCATCGCGCAATCGTTCTCGACGGACGCCCAGCGGCACGCCGAGATCGTTCAGGAAGCGATCGAACACGACGGATTCGGTTTCGTCAACGTGTTCAGCCCCTGTGTGACGTTCAACGACGTCGACACCTACGACTACTTCCGGGACAACCTCGTCGACGTCGCCGAGGAGGGCCACGACCGAACGGACTACGACGCCGCCAAAGAGAAAATTCTCGACGCCAGCAAGGAGTATCAGGGCGTCATCTGGCAGAGCGAGCAGTCGATCCCGTACAGCGAAAAGCACCACGTCGACGCCGATATGTCCCAGATCGATGAGGGCGCCCCTGAGGGCGCGATGGACCTGGTTCGAGAGTTCTACTGATCGAGGCCGCTCGGACCGCAGGCCGACCGGCTTCCCGTTCGGCGACCGGTTGACGGAATAATGTGTAGTATTCCGCCACCCGTCTTTTTATGACTCGACACGTAGCGACCTTATGATGCGTCGAACGTTCCGCTGGGTCGTGGGTGCGTCCGCACTATTCCTCGCGGCGACCGGGTCTGCTGTCGCACATGTCGATTACGTTACCGAGGAAACCACCCCCGGCACGGTGGGAGAACTGTTTGCGGCGGTGTTTTCGTCACCGCTCGCGCTGGCTCTGCTCGGCGGCGGCGGTATCGCCGTCGTGGCGGCGACTCTGGGATACCTCCGGTTCTCCGGGTCGCTACAGGACATTGAAGTGGCGCGGCGGACACTCGCGTCGTACCGACCGTACCTGCCCTGGATGCTCCGGCTCTCGATCGGTCTGCCGCTCGTGGGGGCGGGGTTCGCCGGGTACCTGTTCTCCCCGAGCGTCCCGGCAAGCGCGCGATTGCTACAGGTCGGCATCGGATTCCTGTTGCTCTTCGGACTCGCGACGCGACTGACCGCCTTGGCCGGCCTCCTGACGTACGGGTGGGCGCTCTCGGGACAGTTTCCGGAACTGCTTCTGGCCGGCGAGTACGTCGCCGGGTTTCTCGGGATCTTCATCGTCGGTCCCGGCCAGCCGAGCGCCGATATGATGCTTCGGCGGATGGTGGCGACCGAGGGGACCATCCTCAGTCGGTTCCAAGGCCTTCCGAAACCTGAAGATCTGCTGTCAGCAATCGGCCTCACGAAGGCAGCGGCACCGCTCTCGATCAGAGCGTTCTTAGGGGCGAACTTCATCTACCTGGGGGTAGTCCAGAAGTGGCTGCAACCGACACAGGCGGCTGCCGTCGTCACGAAGTACGATCTCACGGCGGTCGTTCCCGTCTCACCGGAGCTGTGGGTGTTCGGTGCCGGCCTCACCGAGGCTGCGGTCGGCGTGCTCCTCCTCACCGGCACGCTGACCCGCGGGGCCGCCGCCGCCGCGTTCCTCATCCTGACGACGACGCTGTTCGGCCTCCCGGACGATCCAGTCTTGGCGCACATCACGCTCTTCGGGCTCTCATCGGCGCTGATGGTCACCGGGGGCGGGCGGTTCTCGATCGATGCCACAGTCGTCCCCGCGATTCGCCGTCGGCTCAGCGCGGGAGTCACGAGTACTGATCCTTCCTCGGTATAACCGGGACTGCTTACACAGAATCTCCTGTCTTTCCGCGGTGGTTCTCGACGCGGACACGCCCTGTCACGGCTGCCGATGTCTGTGAGCGGACTAAAATCGACGACCAAATGAAGGCACGATGACAAGAAATAGTGGGGGACTGCGTTCCCTGACACCGCCGGCAGTCGGAGCGTGGACGGCGCTCGGGGAGTCCGAATCTATCCACCGCGGTATTCCGCCCTTTCGTGGGCGTCAGGAACGTTCCGGCGCGTTTTTTACCCGCGCGCCGATTATATGTAATAACAGTGATTGCGGACGCCGCGAGAATCAATCGAGAGTGCGGGCGGGCGAGCCATAACGCGCAGTACGGCGTCCGTGCGACCACGGCACCGGCACACCGGTGTCTGCGGCCAACGTACACTACGGAAACATCATATGTCTGAGAACTACGATGTCGTCGTTGCCGGGGCAGGCCCGGCTGGAGCACAGTGCGCGCGCGACCTCGCACAGCGCGAGTACGACGTACTCGTGCTGGAAGCCGAACCGGAAGACCAGTTCCCGAGGCAATCGAACAAGTCGACGGCGGGAACGTTCGCGTCGATGACGGGCGCGTTCGGCGTCCCAGACGACGTCGTGATGAACTACACCGACGAGGTCGTCCTCGAATCCCCCAACGAACACTTCGTGCAGCAGCAACCGGGTGCGGTTCTCGAGTTCGCCGACTTCAAGCGGTGGCTGGTCGCGGAGGGACGAGAGCACGGCGCGGAGTATCGCTTCGACGCCCGAGTGAACAACCCAATCGTCGAGAACGGCGACGCCGTCGGCGTCCAGTACGCGGGTGACAAAGAGGTGTACGCCGATATCGTCGTAGACGCCACCGGACCGGCGGCACCACTCGCGAAGAAACTCGGGGTCTGCGACCTCGAGCGGAGGAACCAGGCCGTCGGCATCGAGTGGGAGATGGAGGGAATCGATATGAACCACCCCGGCTACGCGGATCTCACGGACACGATGATGCTGCGCCTCGATCACGAGTACGCACCGGGCGGATACTCGTGGATCTTCCACACCGGCGACGACACCGCCAAAGTGGGCCTGTGCTACATCCAGAACGAGAGTTACCAGGAGTACGGTGACACCTCCAAGAGCATCGACGACCATCTCAACCACTGGCTGGAGACCGATCCCCGATTCGCCGACGCACAGCGCCTCACGGACAAACAGCAGCACCGGGGGAGCGCACACATCCAGATGCCGGACGAACTCAGCACGGGCGGGTTTATAGCCATCGGCGACACCGTGCCGACCATCGACCCGCTGTGGGGCGAAGGCATCCACAAGTGTATGGAGTCTGCGCGCGCCGCCGCCATCACGGCTGATCGCTGCCTGATGGGGTCACAGCAGGACACCTCCGCGGACGCGATGGCCATCTACGACGACCTGTGGCACGCCCGGGTCGCTCCGGATATGCGAACGCGGTTGACGATGACGCAGTTGCTGTATCTCGCACCGAACGAACGCTACGATCGCCTGATGAGCGATCTGAACGAGATGGGCATCGATACGCTCAGCGACGCCAACGACGGTAGCATTCGGGGGCTCTCGAAACTCGTCCATCTCGACGACGCGCCGCTTCTCGCTCGGTTCGCCAAGCAGCGGCTCGCCGAGTGACGTGGTACGCCGCTTTCCAAACGCATAACGGCACGACGAACCTCCATCAAGCGTGGATTATCACGAACAGCGGCGCGTCGAACGCACCGACGGAATGCCGATTTTCGGGCTCGGAACGTGGCAGAACGACGATCCAGCCGCCTGTGCGAACACGGTGAAGACCGCGCTCGAAGCGGGATACCGTCACATCGACACCGCACAGGCCTACGGTAACGAGCGCGCCGTCGGACAGGGCCTCGCCGCCGCCGACGTCGACCGCGAGGAAGTTTTCCTCGCGACGAAGGTGTGGATCGACAATCTTGGGTATCACGACATACTCGAATCGACCGAGGCGAGCCTCGAACGCCTGGGTGTCGAGTCCTTCGACCTCGTGTATGTCCACTGGCCGTCGCGGACGTACGACCCTGCAGAGACCTTCCGGGCGCTCGACGAACTTGTCGAGGCGGGGAAAATCGACCGCCTCGGTATCAGCAACTTCCTGCCGGAGCACGTCGATGAGGCGGTCGAACACGCCGACGCACCCGTCTTTGCGAACCAGATCGAACTCCACCCGTTGCTGCCGCAGAAGGAACTCCGCCATCACTGTGCGGAGCGCGACGTCGAGGTGGTTGCGTATTCGCCGCTCGCTCGCGGCAGGGTGTTCGAGGTCCCCGAGATCGCTCAAATCGCCGAGAAGCACGACGCCAGTCCCGCTCAGGTGTCGCTGGCCTGGCTCCGCGAGAAGGGCGTATCGGCAATCCCGAAGGCGACCGGCGAAGACCACCTGCTCGACAACCTCGCGTCAATCGGACTCGAACTCGACGCGTCGGACGTAGCCGCGATCGACGCCATCGACCGGACCGAACGGACGGTCGATCCGGGCTTCTCCCCGTGGTGACGGGTCGGGGGCAGGTGGACGGCCAAAGACGAAGAGGGTAACCGACTTGTCCTCCGGGACCCAACGAGTACCCGTATGGACTTCACACTCGGGACGACGGCCGGTCTCCTCGTCGCGCTCGTCGCCGCTGGAACCGCGGTGCTGATCGGCTCCGGCGTGATGGCGATGGGAACAGTACTGATGATGGTGACACCTTCGATGTTGATTTTCGGCCTAATCTGCGTCGCGATCGGTGTCAAGCACGGTGAGTACCGTTCGGGCACGGTATAGCGGCACGCCGACAAATCTTCTGACTGTGTCGCAACGCGGGTGACATTCACTGCACGACGTCGTCGATCGACTCGCCGTTCACGCTGGCAGCGATGCGAACGCCGACGACACTCACGACGATGCCGGCAATAATGAACGCCGCGAGTCGCTGCCGGGGCGTCACGAGGTAGCCGAACAGTTGTGGACTCGGTAGCGCGCGCTCCCGCTGCAGGAACCACCCGGCGAACCCGCGGACAACCAATCCGAGCGAAACGACACCGAAGGGAAGATTCAGGTAGGGCGTACTCACCCCGTCTGAGCCGATGAGTTCGTCGAGTAATCGACCGGCGCTTCCGGTCAGTGCGGCCAGCGCGAGCCACGGAACGGCACTGTAGGTGAACTGCATTGTGCGGATGACGACCGATTCGGGGCCGACCTGTGGCGTGACCGAGAGCGCACCCAGGAAGATTCCGACCAGACCGAGGCCGAGACTGACCGCGTAGGTGACGACTGATACCCGCCCGGAGTAGAGCGCGTCGCGCACCCGCTCGGGGACCTCAGAGAGGTACTCGTCGATTGCGAGTCCCTTGTACAGTAGCGCCGCACCCAGAACGCCCGCGAGTCCGGCGAGCGCAAAGCCTGTCGAGAAGAACGTGAGCAGGATCGGTAACAGGAGCAGCGTCGCGCCCAGCGGGACGAGAACGGTGGTCCGTAACTCCTCGTCGGCGAGAAACTGCTTGAGCAGGTAGTACGTGGATTCGATGTCGTGAGCCTGCCGCACCACCACGCGGTCGACCGAGTCGACGCGGAGCCGACTCTCGACAACGGGAACGACTCGCTCGTCGCTGGCCGAATCCAGGACCACGACGGCCGAGTCGAGGTCGTGGTCCTCGATGAGCTCGTCGAGTTGAGCGGACAGGATCCGATCCGCCCCGACCAGCGAGTCGCTCCCACCGGCGACGACGGCGACGATCGTCTCTTCGCATTCGTCACGGAGGTCGCGCGCAACGCGGAGCGCCTCCAACAGGCAGTTCACGCTCGAGTCCTCCGGGTCCGCGAGGCCGACGTCGGTGACGAGCGACTTGACGGCTTCCCAACCAACCACAGGGAGTTCTATCCCCGCCGCGCGCCCGATATCGTTCGAGCGGTCCACACAGAGGACAAGCGTGGTCACGGTTGTGCGAACGGTATATTCGGTTAAAATCCTCCCGGTCGCCGTAGGCGCCGTCGCAACTCACCGCGAGCGGCGTAAAAAGAACCGATAGAGAGTGCGTTGAAACCGGTCTATCACCGATTTCGGGCGTCTCCGGCGTTTAGAGCAGCCCCGTCTTCTGGAGCTTCATCAGATCCTCGGTGTCGAGGGTCTCGCCTTCCTTGAATTTCTGGTAGATCTCCTCGGCCTCTTCCTTGGCGGCTTCGCGCTCCTCCTCACGCTCGTCCTCGCGCTCCTGCTCTTCCTGCTTGTCGAGCTCGCGCAGCCGCTTTTGAACGCGGACGAAGTCCTCGTGGTGGCGGTCGGCAGCCTCCTGGGCCTCGACGAACAGCTCGTGCATCGCGTCGGCCTCGTCACGGATGTCGTCGGCCTCCCGGTAGGCCTCGATCATCTGATTGTGGTGCTCCTGAGCCTCGTCGGCGAGTTCGGTCACCTTCTGGTGGTGTTGAGACGCTTCCGAACGGACCTCTTCGGCCTCCTCGATGAGCGCTTCGAGTTCACCGCTGTCCTCGACTTTTTCTTTCTTCTGACGGAGTTCTTCGCGCTTGTCCTCGATCTTCTCGATGAGTTCGCGCTCGTCTTCCGTCGAGAGTACCTCTGTCTGCTGGCGGAATTCGAGTTGCTCGATCTCCTCTTCGAGCTCTTCGATGTCTTTGCCGTCGTCGAGCTCGAGGTCCTCTTTCATCTGCTCGACTTTGTCGAACAGTTCGTTGGCCTTCGCGTTGAGCTCGTTCCGGCTCTCTTTGTGCTCTTGGACCTGCTCGTTGAGCTCGTCGCGCTGCTCGCGGTGCTCCTGCGCCTCGTCGACCTTCTCACGTGTCTTCGCGTTCAGGTCGTCGCGCTCGGAGGCGCGTTCGGAGGCCATCTGGTTGAGTTCGTTTCGTCGGTCTCGGAGCTGGCCGGCCACCTTGATGAGTTGGCCTTTCGAGCCGCTTTCGAGCTTCTCATCGGTAAGCTCGATGTTATCCGTTTCTTTGAGTTCCTGTACGTCGTATTCCTGAAGAACGTCTTGCTTCGTCACCATACGTAATCAATCCTCGATACCATCACCGCTCCGGACCGTGGCGGCTGCTCGTCGAGCGCTGCCGACCGTGGATAAGAATTCCCGATCATTCTGCGTGCTGTGCCGCCGGAACGCCGGAGGCGCTCTGGTGTTTTCATATTGCTGGCTACCGGATATAAATCTACCGGTGGTCAGAACGCCTGAAAACCGCTCTCACACCCCATACAGGGCCTTGTGAGTGGTTATCAGCAATCGTGGCTAGTATATAAAAGAGGGTGGTAACAATTCGCACACAGAGCCGGGAATCGAGCGTGACTTACGCTGTCATTCATCAGAAAACCTATGCGCGAAATCATCCGCGCGTGCGGGCACGAACACGTATCTGCGGAGCACGGGAGCACGTTCGAGGTGACCAGCGACGACTGGCTGACGCCGGCCGGCGACTGCATTCTGGCCGTCGAAGCAGACCGCGTGCCCGCGGACTTCGACCCCGCGTTCGTTGCGGCCTGCCGCGACCCTGAGGCCACGATCACCGCCACGATCACTGTCACCACCGCCGACGGCGACACCCACGTCGAGACGGTCACCGGCCGCGGCGACCCGGACCTCTCGTTCGAGAACGACCGAAGCCACGTCGGCCGGACCTCGGAGTACGTCGACAATCGGACGATTCTCGTCGGCGCCGACGCCGCCGCCGCCGACTTCGATCGGGAACTCGTCGCGGCCCTCGCGGACGGGGCGGACCTCCGACTGGAACTCGACGTCGAAGACGGGGACTGACCAGCGCGACCGGTAAGTGGGTCCCGGGGCCAGACGGCTTTTTTGCCACCGGTGACTACCGGTCGGTATGCCTGAAGAACCGCAGGAGAACATCAGTGGAGGCGAGACAGCCTCCACCGCCGCGAGGTTCACTACCAGCGAGGCGGAAACCCGCGCCGAGGCAGTCGTCAATGATCTTGGCGAGCGCTACTGGCAGAAGACCTACGGCGGCACGAACGCCTTCGAGTCGCTGGTGCGGACGATCCTCTCACAGAACACCAGCGACGTGGCGAGCCAGCCGGCCCACGACGCGCTGATGGAGCGATATGGCGCCGACGATTCGGACGCCGATCACGACCTGGCGGCCGCGCTCGCGAGTGCCGAACAGTCAGCCCTCGCCGAGACGATCTCTTCGGCGGGCCTCTACAACCAGAAATCGTCGATGATTATCGGTGCGGCCGAGCGAATCTGTGACGAGTACGGCGGCGCGGACGAGTTCGGTGCGTTCGTCAGAGAAGAGCCGGCAACGGCGGTTCGCGAGGCGTTGCTCGACATCCACGGCGTCGGTCCCAAGACCGCAGACTGTGTGCTGCTGTTCGCTGGGGGTCGTGACGGCGTCTTCCCTGTCGACACGCACGTCCACCGGATCGCCCGCCGGATGGGACTCGCTCCCGCCGACGCCGACCACGAAGCCGTGCGAGAACACCTGGAAGCCGACATCCCGGGCGAGAAGTGCGGCTTCGGTCATACGGCGATGATCCAGTTCGGTCGGGAGTTCTGCTCGGCACGGGAGCCCGCCTGTCTGGACGATCCCGAGGCGTGCCCGCTCTACGACCATTGTGACCGCGTCGGGGTCTCCCCCGAGAGTGGAGCGGTAGTCGACCCATCGAAAGGTGCTGCAGAGGAGTGAGCGTTCTCTGGACGCCGCTTTTGATTTCGCTTGCGGGTAGAGGAGAACAACAGCCAGACCCACCGACGATGAGGCGCCGATGGCTAGCGCGTCTGTACGGAACGGAAACGGTGTGTGATACGATTGCAGACGCAAGGTGCGTTTATACTCGAATCCGGTGTCTGTGGTAGTGTATGTCAGACGAAGTTACCTGTCCGGAATGCGGGACGAGCATCGATTCGACGGACGAACTCGAAGTCAGAGAGGGTGTCCCGGAGGTCGAAGCCGACGACGACGGGTCGTTACACCTCTATGAGAGCCGCGATCTCTTTCTCTGTCAGGACTGTCGGAAACCGCTGGGGGTGTCTCGGACATCGTAGAGAGTCGGGAGCAATCGAGCGGATCGGCTCAGGTCAGCGTTGACAGGTGCGGGTCTCGACACCGGAGACGGGACCGCCAGTCGGTTCGTACGTCGAGTCGTCGAAGGAGTCGGCGAACATCGGCAGGGAGAGTCGATAGTCGAAGAGTATCACGAATGAGTCCCAGACGGCGCTGGCCGACACGTTCTGCTGGTCGGCCTCGAAGAGGACGCCAGTTCGCAGTTCGACGATGTCGGCGTCGAGCGCAACGCCGCGCGCTGACAGGCCGAGAGCACTCGGCGGTGCGGGCGAAGTAAAAAGCGACGTGTGGATTGAGACGTTGATGTGGGGGTTCCCGTCGCCGATTGTGAGGTCGTACCCGTCCGGCGGGAAGCACCGCCGCGCGTCCTCATCCGCCGTATCCGACCTATCGCCACCGGACTGGGCCGCGGCCACAGGTGTTCCAGCGAGGGCGAGCGCAGACACCAACGCGAGGGCTGAAAGAACCGTGAGGGCCCGACCGACACCGTCTGGCGCCTTCGACGGAGACATACTGCTCCGTTCCGCCGGTCTGCGATTAAGTCCCGCGGTTCGGTTCTCAATGTTGAGAATCTCTCACATCTGCCGGACCAGTTCGTCGAGGACAGCGTCGGCACTGGCGAGGTTAGTCGCCAGCGGGACGTCGTGAACGTCACAGATTCGGAGGAGCGCGGTGATGTCGGGTTCGTGCGGTTGTGCAGTCAGCGGATCCCGGAGGAACACGACCCCGTCGCAGTGACCATCGGCGATCTCCGCGCCGATCTGCATATCACCGCCGATCGGCCCAGACTGCTTGCGATCGACGTCCAAGCCCGTGGCCTCCTGGATTCGTTTGCCGGTCGTGCCGGTCGCCATAATTTCCATCGCCTCGAGGTCTGTCAGGCGATCTTCGACGAAGTCGATGATGTCCGGCTTCTTCTCGTCGTGAGCGATCAGCGCGATTCGCATACTGTCGTGTGAGCGCGCTCGGACAAGAAGGTTCGTCACCGGCGCAGTGCCGGAGTCGAGCCCTCACCTGAACCGGAACGTCTCGAGGTTCTTCGGCGCGAACGTCCGCAGGTGGTGGTCGTGATACAGGCCCGACGAGAGGTCCTGCACGGCGCGTTCCTCGCCGTGGACGCACAGGATCTTTTCCGGACGGGGGTTCATCGTCTTCACGAAGTTCTCGAGTCCCTGTCGGTCGGCGTGGCCGGAGAGGCCGGCGACAGTCTCGACGTCCATCGACAGATCGACCGTCTCCGGGCGGCCCACCCCGCCCCGTGTGAGTTGGAGTTCTCGGCGGCCGTTCTGGATCTGGTGCCCGAGCGTCCCTGGGGCCTGGTAGCCGACGAACAGGAGCGAGGAGTCGCTGTCGTCGCTGAGGTAGCGGAGCCACGACTGGATCGGGCCGCGTGAGACCATCTCGGTGGTCGAGAGCACGATTGACGACTCGCCTTCGGCCACGTCCCGCCGTTCGTCGTCGCCCCCGTCGATGCGGTTGAAGATGTCGGCCAGGAAGGGATTGTCGTCCTCGTCGAAGATCCGGTTCCGGAGTCGGTCGCGGAGGGACTCGGGGTACGTGGTGTGGACGGCGGTCGCCTCCCAGATCATCCCGTCGAGGTGGACAGGCATCTCGGGGATCTCACCCTCGCGCATCGCCTCTTCCAGGACGAGCATCAGTTCCTGGGACTGGCCCGCGGCCGCCGTGGGGATGACGACTGAACCGCCGCGCTCGTGCACCTCAGTGATCGAGTCGAGCAGTTTCCGTTCGGCGTCCTCCCGGTCGGTCTGGTAGTCGTTGCGGCCGCCATAGGTGGATTCGAGGACGAGCGTTTCGACGCGGGGGAAGTCGTTGACCGCTCCGTCGAACAGACGAGTGTCCCCGTAGTGGATGTCACCGGAGAACGCGACGTTGTAGAGGCCGTCGCCGATGTGGAAGTGTGCGATCGAAGAGCCCAGGACGTGTCCGGCGTTGTGAAGCGTGAGTTTGACGTCGGGCGCGATGTCGGTCACGTCGCCGTACTCCAGAGTGATCGTGTGCTTGATGGCCTCGCGGACCATCTCGGAGCCGTACGGCGGATTGCGCCCCTCTTTCTCGATCATCTCTATATAATCGAGCGTCAGGAGACCCAGCAGATCCCGGGTCGGTTCCGTGGTGTAGATCGGTCCGTCGTAGCCGTGTTCGTAGAGCAGAGGGAGAAGCGCAGAATGATCCAGGTGTGCGTGGGTGAGCACGACGGCGTCGATGGAGTTCGCGCCCACGCCGAGCGCCTCCGGGACGTCGAGATACGGCTCCTCGTCGGAGCCAGGCTTGTCGCCGCAGTCGACGAGAACCCGCGTTTCCCCGGTCGAGAGGATGAACGACGACCGACCGACCTCCCGACAGGACCCGAGAGTGGTGATCCGGACCCACTCCTCGCTGCTGAGCGGCTCGCGGTGGATCTGTCGACCAACGCGTTCGAGGATCTCTCGCCGGTCCGCGCGCTCCTGTTTCAGAAAGTTCCGCACGTTCGAGACCGTCGCGGACTCGATCGGTGGTGTGCGAACGACCTCGGGCGTCCACCCGGTCTCGCGGGTGATCTCTCTGAGCGTCGCTCCGTGACTCCCGATGACCATTCCGGGCCGTTCGGCCTGGATCACCACTTCACCGGTGTCGTCGTGGAAATCGAGATCCGTGACGCCAGCCTCATCCGGCACGACTGACCGGATCCGCTCTTTCGCCCGATCGGGCGTCGAGAGCGCCCGCGGGTCCGGACGGACGGTGATCCGCTTTCGGAGCGTGCCTGCGAGGTCGCGGACGAGGTCGCCGTTCCGGGCGAATCGTTTCGGATCGCGGGTGTAGATGACCAGTTCCGGCCCCTCGTAAGTGACGTCCGTGACCGAGATGTCGGCTGGTAGTTCCGATTTGACTTCCCCTTTCAACTCCTCGAGTTGCGTATCTACTGAGCTCATACCTGAGAGCGTCCCGTCGTGGCGTGTGCGTCGCGACGGTCGATCGGGGTTCTCCTCCTCCAGCGCGAGAGCGACGGCCCAAGTGCAGCGTCGACGATGGATCGCGACGATATCTCCTGAGAGAGCATAGACCTCGTGTGGACGGTGATCTCTGCGATTCTGGCTGCGAAGCGGCAGAGAGAACCCGCTTGCTAACTCGTACCTTCGGCGTCGTATAAAAGCCTTCGCAAAGTCGAAATGCCAGGCCGCCTTCCGGGGCGTATGAAACTCACCGTTGAGCGGGTCGCCCGCGAAGCCGACTGGGTCGCGGACCGCGCCGATCAGATCGTCCCACTGATCAATGAGACGCGACAACGACTCGGGGAGACTTTCGGTACTGGCGTTAGCGACGTTTCAGCCGAACAGTATGATACAGAGGTGACGGCGGTCTTCGCCGACGGTGACAGGGCTGTCAACGCGGCCGCCTACGTCGCGATTCTCCGGGAACTAGACGTTGAAGCGGACTACCCGGGGTTCGTCGTCGACGAAGTACTCGGTCGAGAACTCGCGGCGACGATCGCCGGCGGGACACCGCTGTCGCTGCTTGCACAGGCAACCTTCCACTTCGCGGACGTGACGACCCACAGCGCGGGCGGCGCCGGCATCGACGATCTTGATGCGGCACTGGCAGCGGGGTTTCAAACCCGACTGCCGGGGTGGGAGTGGCGCGAGGGCGAGAGTCCCTTCGCGATCACTCCTGAGTGAGATCAGCGTCTTCGTCGGATCGTTCCCGTTCGGCAATCTGCACCAGACGGTGGATAAAACAACTGTCACAGTCGTCTGCGAGCATAACGTTGGAGATGGCGTCGTCTTCGAACTCGACGAGCGCGGCTCGCGGAACACGCCCCTCGCCCGTACGCGGGTTTGCTGGGCCCTGCCCGCCTGTCCCGAATCGAGATGCGACGGCCTCGCCCACGTCGCCCTCGCGCTCCGCGTATCGACGCAATCGTTCGAGGGTCGGTTTGGGCCCCGTGTCGGCGGGACCCTCCGCGTCGTCGCCGTACCGGTCCCAAGATTTCACGGCAACGGTGTCCACGTGATCTGCCTCCGACAGCGCGCGCAATCGCTCTTCGACGAGTTCGAACTCGTTTCGGCCACCGGTCTTGACCGGCTTGCACCACAGTTCGACCCGCGTCTCGACCGACGCGGTGTCGTCTCCGTTGTTCGTTCCGCCCCCTGCTACGCCTTCAGCGGACCATACGACATCCGATCGCCGTCTTATGATATGTGATAGCATATATTTCCCCCTGGTTCTTTCTATGCAATCACCTGTCATCTAGCTTGCGCCGCTGTGTAGTCTCTCTCCACTTCAGGGAGATTTAAGACCGACCTGGGGTTCGAAATACGTAATGAGCGACGAGCAGGAACTCGGGATTACCGAGTCGAAAGAGTACAATACGGGCGAGTGGTACGCCGAGGTCGTCCAGAAAGCCGACCTGGCCAACTACGCGCCTGAGGGGATGAGCGGGTTCATCGTCACGCGCCCTCGCGCCTATGAGCTGTGGGAGCGACTCCAGGGCCACCTCGATTCGCTGTTTAAGAACACGGGTGTCAAGAACGCCTACTTCCCGATGTTCATCCCCGAGAGCTACCTCGAACAGGAGAAAGACATCGTCGAGGGATTCGACCCCGA
Source organism: Halobellus sp. (assembly GCF_042218505.1). Classification (NCBI taxonomy): domain Archaea; kingdom Methanobacteriati; phylum Methanobacteriota; class Halobacteria; order Halobacteriales; family Haloferacaceae; genus Halobellus; species Halobellus sp. Next base: position 54,705 of record NZ_JBDGQZ010000018.1, on the reverse strand, counting down.
GGTCGCGTGGGTCGAGCGCGCCGGCAAGGAGGAACTCGAAGAGCCGCTGGCGGTCCGACCGACCTCCGAGTCGATCATCACCCCGTACATCTCCCAGTGGGTTCGGAGCCACCGCGATCTGCCACTTCGAGTGAACCAGTGGGTGTCGGTCGTGCGCTGGGAGGCGACGGAGACAAAGCCGTTCTTCCGGACGAAGGAGTTCCTCTGGCAGGAGGGCCACACCGCCCACGCCACCCGCGATGACGCCTGGGCAGAAACCACTCGCCGACTCGATCAGTACGAGGAGACGTACGAGGATCTACTCGCGATGCCGGTGCTCCGCGGGGCGAAACCGGAACACGACAAGTTCCCCGGCGCGGACACGACGACGACCGTCGAAGCGCTGATGCCGGACGGAAAGTCCGTTCAAGGCGCGACCTCGCACTACCTCGGGACCTCCTTCGCGGAGGCGTTCGACATCACCTACACCGACGAGGACGAGGACGAGCAGATCGCGCACACGACTTCGTGGGGGCTCTCCTGGCGAGCACTCGGCGCGCTGATTATGACGCACTCGGACGATCAGGGACTGGTGCTTCCACCGGCAATCGCGCCCGAACAGCTCGTGATCGTCCCGATTTGGCAGGCCGACACGAAGGACGAAGTGCTCTCGTACGCCGAGGGAATCGCCGAGGACCTCGAAGACGCAGGAGTTCGCGTCGAACTCGACGACCGGGACGAACGGAATCCGGGCTTCAAGTTCAACGAGTGGGAGCTCAAAGGCGTCCCCGTGCGGATGGAGATCGGCCCCAACGAGGCCGATGACGGCACGGTCACGCTGGTGCACCGTCCCGACGGCGAATCCACCGAGGAGATCCGCGAAGACATCGCTGAGACCGTCTCGACGCACTTCGACGAGGTGTACGCCAAACTGTACGCCGCCGCCGAGGACAACCTCGAATCCAACGTCCGCGAAGCCGGGGACAGAGCCGAAATTCTCGGGACAATCGGTCAACACGGCGGCTACGTCAAAGCCCCGTGGTGTGGCGACGAGGCCTGCGAAGACGAGATCAAAGAGCAGATCGCCGCAGAGATTGTGATGGTTCCGCTCGACGACGAGGACGCGGAAATCCACCACAACGAGGACTGCGCGATCTGTGACGCCGACGCCGAGGAGACGGCGTACTTCGCGAAGTCGTACTGACCCGCACAGCGACCTGACTTCTCCGCCCGTCGTGTCAGACGAGCGTCAGACAGGTCTCAGATGCGATACTGTCCCACAACGCTTTATAAGCGTCTCCCGTCTACCAACGCTAATGGCGGCGTTATCGGACCTCCTGGAAGATGTCGTGTCGGACGTCGAGGGCGTGTTCCTGTTCTCGCCGAGCAGTTCCCACTACGAACGGTTCGCTAACGCCGATCTGGACGTCGACCTCGTCGTTGTTGCGCCCGAGAACGCGGTCGACGCGGACACGTACGTCGAGTTACCGCTCGAGTTCACCACCGTCCGCGACCGGATCCGATTCGGGATCGAAGGCGCGCTCGAACAGGACCTCGTCGAAGAGGGTGACATCGTAGCGTGCAGCGTGCGAATCTTCGACGGCGACCCCGACGGAGTCGTTCGGGTCCGCATCGAGGAGTCGATGCGATCGGGGATCTACGACCTCTTTGCGAACTCCCGTGCCGACCCGGGTGTCATCCGCGACGTGCTCGAGGTGGCGATCGAACTCGGTAAAAAGGGTCAGAAGGGCAAGCCTGTGGGCGCGCTCTTCGTCGTCGGCGACGCGGGGAAGGTGATGAACAAGTCCCGGCCGCTCAGTTACAACCCCTTCGAGAAGTCGCACGTCCACGTCGGCGACCCCATCGTGAACGTAATGCTCAAAGAGTTCTCCCGGCTCGACGGCGCGTTCGTCATCTCAGACGCCGGAAAGATCGTCAGCGCCTATCGATACCTCGAACCGGCCGCTGAGGGCGTTGACATCCCCAAGGGCCTCGGTGCGCGTCATATGTCCGGCGCGGCAATCACCCGTGACACCAACGCGACGGCGGTCGTCCTCTCTGAGTCTGACGGCCTCGTCAGAGCGTTCAAGGGTGGGCAAATAATTCTGGAGATCGATCCGGAGGAGTACTGATGACGCCGTCTAACAGCGTTCAGGCCTCCGAGAGCCTCGGCCTCGATCCGACCGGGTTGCTCCAGATCTGGACGAATCCCTTGCAAGAAGTGCTCAAGGCGGTTCCCCGGGCCGTCTGGGTGGCGCTCGTGGTGGGTCTCGTCGGACTCGCGGTCGCCCTGGTGCTCGGGACGTTGACGACCCGCCTGCTCGTCCGTCTCGGCGTGCCCGAGGCGATCGAAGGGACCGCCTTCGAGCGGACAGCGCGGGACTTCGACACCTCGACCGTCGAAGTCTTGGGATCGCTGGTTCGCGTGTTCGTGCTGGCAATCGCCGTTCTGTTGGTTCTGTCCGTCGCCAATGTGTCTATCGCGTTTTCCTTCTGGGCCCGTGCCGTCCAGTTCCTCCCGCAACTGTTTCTCGCACTCGTCATTCTCATCGTCGGCGTCGTCGTCGGCGATAAGGTCGATCTGTTGATTAACGAACGCCTCACTGGAGTCAAGATTCCGCAGATCGGCGTCTTCCCCCGGGTCGCCAAGTTCACCGTGTTCTTCATCGCGGTGCTCGTCGCGCTCTCGCAACTGGGTGTGGCGACGCTCTCGCTCGTTGTCCTGTTGGGCGCGTACCTGTTCGCACTGGTGTTTCTCTTCGCGTTCGCGTTCTCCGACCTGCTGAAGTCGGGGGCGGCCGGTTCGTATCTCCTGCTTGATCAGCCGTACGTCATCGGTGACGAGGTCAAAATCGACGGCAAGCGCGGGATCGTTCAAGAAGTGAACCTCTTCGTGACGCACATCGAGAACGACGGCGAGGAGTTCATCATTCCTAACAGCACGGTTTTCGACGAGGGCGTCGTACGGATCCGCGATTAGTCTGCTGTTTCGTCACCTTCGTCGGACGCGGCGTCTACTCCCACCTCGTTCACAGACTCTGCTCTCGCTTCGGACGTGCCACCGTCCGCTGTGTTCCCGTCTCTATCCACCGGTTCCGCGGGAATGCCAGCGACGGTCGTGCCAGGCGGGACGTCACGGGTGACCAGTGAGTTGGCGGCCACCTGGGCGTTCTCACCGATCCGGACACCGGGGAGGATCACGGCCTTCGCGCCGATCATCGCGCGCTCACCGACCGCGACTTCCCCCGTCCGGTACTCGTCCTGCAGGAACTCGTGACACAGGAGCACCGAGTCGTAGCCGACGACGGCGTGGTCGCCGAGCGTGATGAGTTCGGGCCAGAAGACATCCGGTGTCGCTTCGAGTCCCCACGAAACGCCCGTTCCGAGGGTCACACCGAGTCGGCGCAGCGCCCAGTTCCTGAGACGGAGCGAGGGAACGACGCGGGCGATCAACACGAGGACGTAATTGAGCGCGACCCGCGTGACCGGTTTCGCGTCGGTCCAGTGCCACAGCGAGTTCCGCACGCCCGGGGTCGGGTGACGGCCCAGTCGGTCGTGTCTCCGTTCTGTCCCGGCACTGCCGCCGTCGTCGGGTTCGTCGCCGTCGTCTGGATCCTCGCTCACGGCCTCTCCTTAGTGTGGACCGTAGAAAAGGTTCGCTCGTCGGCCTCGGGCTTCGAACGGCCGAGATTCGCTCTTGTACCCATCAAGAGTCAGGTGGCTCTACTCGCTGCGGAGTTCGCGCATATGATCGACGCGCTGCTGGATGAGGTCGGGTTTGCCGACGTCGTGACGGATTCGAAGTCCGTCGCCGGCGGCCGCGAGAGCGTCTTCTACCTGCTGTTCGGCTACCTCGATGGTGTCGGCGACGCCGACGACGGCGAACGAACGGGAAGTCGTCGTGTAGAGTCCGTCCTCGCGCGCATCGACGCTGGCGTAGAACAGCAGTGCGTGTCCCACGCTCTCCTCGTCGACGGCAATCCGTACCCCGCTGTCGGGGTCGGTCGGGTAGCCGTCGGGGACGGCGTACTTGCAGACGGTCGCAGCGGAGTCGAAGTCCAGTTCCGGGAGCGGTTCGTCGTCACGAGCGGCAGTCAGCACGTCGAGGAACGACGTCTCCAGAACGGGGAGCGTATTTATCGCTTCGGGATCGCCGAAGCGGGCGTTGAACTCGACTACCCGCGGGCCGTCTGCTCCGAGCATAAACTGGCCGTAGAGGATCCCTTTGTAGTCGGGAAGCGCATCGACTGTCGCCTCTAGGATGTCGACTGCGGCCTCGTACTCCGGGGCGCTCATAAACGGCAGTTCGGGCGTCGCATCGCTATAACTGCCCATCCCGCCGGTGTTGGGTCCCTCGTCGCCCTCGTAAGCCCGCTTGTGGTCCTGCACGGCGGGCGTCGTCCGGAGTTCGCCGTTCGCGACGAACGCCTGGACGGTGAACTCCTCGCCGACAAGGCGCTCCTCGAGGACCACCCGGTCGTAGTCGTGCTCCCGAAGGTACGCTTTCGCCTGCTCGCTGCTGACCTGGTCTCCGATGACTTTGACGCCCTTGCCGCCGGTGAGTCCCGCGGGCTTGACCGCGAGGTCACCGTCGCACTCGTCGATATACTCGCAGGCGGCGTCCACCTCCTCGAACACGGCGAAGTCGGGACACCCGGGGATGTCTTCGGTCTGCATAAACTCCCGCTGGAACGCCTTGTCGGTCTCGATGCGTGCGGCCTCCGCGCCGGGGCCGAACGTGTAGACGCCGGCGGCGTCCAGTGCGTCGGCGACGCCCGCCTGCAGCGCCGACTCTGGGCCGATGATCGCGAGCGTCGCGCCGACTCGCTCGGCGTACTCGACGATTGCCGAGGCGTCGGTTTCGCTGAGCGTCTCGAATCCCTCAGCGAGCGCCGCGATTCCGGGATTCCGGTTGCTAGCACAGGCGTACAAGTCGCAGGACAGATCGGCTGTCAACGAACGAGCGATGGCGTGCTCGCGTCCGCCGCCGCCGACGAGCAGGACCGTCTCCGAGTTAGACATATCCGGAGGACCTGCACACGAGAGTGTAAAGGTTGCTCTTTTTGCGTTCTCGTCTATACACGTTTGTGGCTGTCACACGGGCTCTCTCGCGGATGGTGCTGTCGCACCGCTTTTCCCCCGCACGGTCGTATATTGGCTATGGACGATCCGCTCTCCCGGAACCGCCTCAGCGAGGAGGGAAGCCCGTACCTCCACCAACACGCGGACAACCCCGTGAACTGGCAACCGTGGGACGACCCGGCGCTGCAGGCCGCCGAAGCGGCCGACCGCCCGATCTTCCTCTCTGTCGGCTACTCAGCGTGCCACTGGTGTCACGTGATGGCCGAGGAGAGTTTCGAAGACGAGGAAGTCGCTGCGGTGCTCAACGAATCATTCGTTCCGATCAAAGTCGACCGCGAGGAGCGGCCGGATCTCGATCGGATCTATCAGACGATCTGCCAGCGCGTCACCGGCGGCGGCGGGTGGCCGCTTTCGGTGTGGCTCACGCCCGACGGCGACCCGTTCTACGTCGGGACCTACTTCCCGAAACGAGAGGATCCGCAGCGCGGGAACGTCCCAGGGTTTCTGGACGTCTGTGAGTCGTTCGCGACCGCCTGGGAGACCGACCGGGGAGAGATCCAGAACCGTGCGTCACAGTGGACCGCCGCGATCCGGGACCAGTTGGAGACGACGCCGGATGCGACTCCGGAGGGCACAACAGCGTCCCGGTCTGGCGGCGAAGCCCGAGAGGTCGATGTCGGGCAGAGAGCAGGCCCCGAAGCCGACGCCACTGACGAGGAGCAGTTCGGGACAGCGATCCTGGGCAGCGTCGCGAAATCGGCGCTCAGAGCCACCGACCGGGAGTACGGTGGGTTCGGCTCCGGCGGTCCGAAGTTCCCGCAACCGGGCCGCATCGAAGCGCTTCTCCGCTCGTACGCGGCCTCGGGTACCGACGACGCGCGAACGGCCGCGACCCGGACGCTCGACGCGATGGCCGCCGGTGGGATGTACGACCAGGTCGGCGGCGGCTTCCACCGCTACGCCACCGACCGGGAGTGGACGGTCCCACACTTCGAGAAGATGCTCTACGACAACGCCGAACTCCCGCGAGTGTACCTGTCGGCGTACCAACTGACCGGGCGCGACCGATACGCGACCATCGCTCGGGAGACCTTCGCGTTCCTGAAGCGGGAGTTCCGCCACGATGACGGCGGCTTCTACAGCACGCTCGACGCCCGCAGTGAGGGTGAAGAGGGGACGTTCTACGTCTGGACGCCCGAGACGGTCGCGAGCGCAATCGACGACGAGCGGACGACAGAGATCGCACTGGACCGCTTCGGGGTGACAGACGCGGGCAACTTTGAGGGCGACACCGTCCTCACGATTGACACCTCGATCCCCGACCTCGCTGAAGCGTACGACTGTCCGGAGTCGGAAATCGCTGACCGCCTCGAAGACGCTCGGGAGGCGCTGTTCGCGGCGCGCGCCGAACGCGTTCGACCGGCGCGCGATGAAAAGATCCTGGCGTCCTGGAACGGTCTGGCGATCGGGAGTCTCGCCCGGGGCGGCCTCGTCCTCGGCGACGACGAGTACGTCGAACTCGCGGCGGGCGCGCTCTCGTTCGTCCGGCGGCACCTCTGGGACGATACGGAGCAACGCCTCGCCAGACGATATACGGATGGCGACGTGCAGGGCGACGGGTACCTCGACGACTACGCGTTCCTCACCCGCGGCGCGTTCGAACTCTATCAGGTGACGGGCGACGTCGAACACCTCGCGTTCGCCGTCGAGTTGGCCGAGGGAATCGTCTCCAAGTTCTACGACGCCGATGCGGGAACAGTGTATCTCACGCCCGCGGACGGGGAGTCGCTCGTGGCGCGGCCCCAGGAACTGATGGATCAATCGACGCCGTCGAGCGCCGGCGTGGCGGCGTCGGTGCTGCTTCAGCTGGACCCGTTCGTGCCGGAAGCGGCGTTCGCGCGGGTGGCCGGAACGGTCATCGACACGCACGCAGACACGATTCGCGGGCGACCCCTCGAACACGTTTCGCTCGCACTCGCCGCGGCGTCGCGGGCACGTGGCGGGACGGAAGTCGTCGTCGCGGCCGATGGACTGACAACGACAGACGGAAGCGCGGTCGGACTTCCGGAGTCGGTTCGGACGTCGCTGGCGTCGACGTATCTCCCGGGCGCGGTCGTCGCGCCGCGACCCGCGACCGACGACGACATAGACGACTGGCTGACGGCGCTCGACTTCGAGGTGGTGCCACCGATCTGGCGCGGCCGAACCGAACGGGACGGCGAGCCCACGGTGTACCTGTGTGAGGGTCGTGTCTGCTCGCCCCCGTCGCACTCGCTTTCGGGGGCGCTTACGTGGTTCAGCGAAGAGACGGAGGTCGAGTGAGTCTGCTCGCCGACGCGAACGGGTGCAACTCGAACTAACCGCAACGCCTCACTTATCGGGCGAGCGGCAATCGGACGGTGATGCGATTACCACTGTTTCCGGAGTTAACGGTCACCCGCCCACCCGAGAGTTCGACGGCCCAGTAGACCAGCCAGAAACCGAGGCCGCTGCTGTGATAGACGTCGCTCATCTCGTGGTTGCCCTCGAGGACGTCCGCCTCGATCCGTGGAATCGGGTTCCCTTCGTCCTCGACGGTGAATTCGGCGTGGTCGTTCCAACAGCGTGACGAAACCCGCACCACTGGCGAGTCCGCTTCGGCGTGTTTGATCGCGTTCTCGACGAGTTCGATCACGCCAAGTCTGAGTTCGGGTCGGACGTGGACGGGACAAGATTCCTGCCTCACGAATTCGAGGTTCGGGACCTCGAACCGGCGACGAATGTCGTTGAGTCCGTCTTCGACGACGTCCCGGAGGTCGAGTCGCTCCGGGGCCGCGCGCTTGGTGACCATATCGATGATCTCTCGTCCTTTCTCGGCGCTCTCGAGCAGGTCCTCGCCGGTCTGTCGGATCACGGCAGTCTGATCTGCGGCGTCCGGGAGGTCGTCCTCGATGACTGTCGCCGTACCCATAATGACGTTGAGATCGTTTCGCAGATTGTGTCGCAGTAGATTGTCCATCACGTACAACTGGCGTTCCCGGCGGCGCCGGTCTGTGATGTCGCGGGTGAACCCGGTGATCCGTCGTACTTCGCCATCTTCGACGATCGGTTCGGCCTGCACCCACACCCAGCGGTCGTAGTCCTCCGCCTCGTTGACTCGGTACTCGATATCGACTGAGGTCCCCGAACTGAGACACTTCATCGCGTCTTTGACCTGCGGCAGGTCCTCGGGATGGATCGTCTCTAGAAAAGTCGTCGGATCGCCGCGGAGTTCCTCGACGGAACGCCCGTACAACTCCTCGTATGCGGGATTGACGAAGAGGACCTCCGACCAGTCGGCGTCGAACATCCACAGAACGTCACCCGAGGCAGCAGCGATTTCCTCTAATCGGTCTGCGGTGGCCTGACGCTCTCGCTCGGCCTGCATCCGATCGGAGATGTCCCGTGAACTCACGACGAAGCCGCCGAGCACGGAGTCGGTGAGATTCGACATCCGACTCTCCAGCCAGACCCAGTCACCGTTGGCGGATCGGTGTCTGTACTCAACGGAGACTTCGTCGAAAGTCTCGGCTCGGATGGTCCGCTCGAAGGCCCTCACAACGTTCCCGCGGTCGTCGGGATGGATGTACTCGAAAGCGTTATTGCCGATGAGTTCCTCGGGATCGAGTCCGAGAATCTGTTTCGCGGCACCACTAACGTAACTGAACGTCCCGTCTTCCTCGAGGACGGCGACCTTATCCTGTGCGTGATCGAGGAGGACGCCGGTTGGATCGGGACGATCCATCACGTGTATTTTGCACAGCCTTGGACAAAAAGATGGAGGCTCTGACGCCCGCTTCGGGTTACAGTCGCGCTGCGAGATAGGCCGCGATCGGCCGCTGCTCGTCCTCTACGTAGCGAGCGATCTCTTCGTCGTCGCGCTCGACGACGACCGTCGGGATCAGTTCGATTTCGTACTCCCCGACGAGCGGTCCGGTTTTGCTCCCGTCGTCTTCCTTCTCGACGGGGTAGTGGTGGACGCGCGCTTCGGGGACGTCGGCGGCGGCGAGTGCGGCCCCAAAGTCCGGGAGTTGACCCCGGCAGTCGTCACACCAGTCACCGCCCCAGACGCGAAAGACGAGCCCGTCTTCGGTCAGCGCTTCGACGGTATCCTCGCGTGCGTCCGCGCTCCAGGCGGGGTTCGGTTGCATCGTGTCGAGCGTTCCGGCATCCGCGTCTGCGTCGGTTTCAACCATACACCCGAGTACGACAGGTGCGGGTGTAAACCTCGCGATAGCCGCTCTCGAATATCTGTCAAGCCCTCAAACGCGATTACATCGAAGTCGTGTTCGACGGCTTCCGCGACACGTTCGTTAGTAACTGTGTGGATGTCCTGTTTCCGCGATGCTTCTTCTCGCTTCCCGAGTCGAAGCAGGGCGTTGTGCGCGGATTGAGCGCCGCGCTGGTGCATCTCACCACGTCGCTTCTCGAACTCGCGACACCAGTGGTCGTAGTCGTCCCCCTGCCAGAACGTGCCGGTCGATGAGACGACGAGGCTGTTGACGCCGAGTCGATACCGAGGACCGTTTGGTTGGGGTGCCCGGTATCTGCCGAAACCTCTGCGTCGTCCCCAGAAGGCTCTGCGTTCTGGTGTGCGGACGAGACGTTCGTCTCGTCAACGCCGTCTACCCGCCGCGTTGAGACATTGAGGTAGAACTCGTCGGTTGCCACGTCGTACCGAAGCGTACTCTCTCGGAACTCGCAGTCCTCGGAGAGTACGTACCGCTCGTGTGGCGTCGGGCCGTCGGACGGGAGAACGAACGACGGTTCGGCCAGGCCCTCGACAGTTGCCAGAGACACCTTGTTGCGATAGACGGTCGCGCTCCGCGTGTCGTAGTCCATCGTTTCGGCGGTGAACGCAGGGCAAGAGACGGGCTGTCTCTTCTTCCAACATCCGACACACGCTTTGAGGGCTTCGACGGCGCGTTTGATTACGGCTTGGACGAGTTGTGCCCGTACGTCCGTCGTCTCTCGAAGTTCGGAGTAGAGCGCGTCACGAACCTGTCGCTTGTTGGTGTTGCACTCGGTGTAGGAGGTGTCGGACCGACAGTAGTTGGCGGTTCGGTTCGCGCAGTACAGGTATTGGTCGGCGGTTCGTCGGAACCGGCGAGCTACACGACGGCGGTTCGACGCACCGCAACAACCCCAGGAATGCCCGACGGTAGTTATGCGTTCGGGGATCGGCCGGTCGCAGTATGCCGGTTGTATCGTAGCATATGTGTTTCCTCTCCGGCCTACTCGCTCCCTTCGCTACGCTTCGGTCGCTGCTTGAGGCCGGAGACCCCACCTCGAAAACGCTGACTTCGAGACCGGTACGCCGTGGCCGCCGTCGTCATCGTCTTGTGCCCCTCCGACGAACGGGTGGATATGGACGCGAACGTGTTGGAGACGATCGGGTCACCGCTGGTGCGGGTCGACTCGCCGACGGGGGCGACCGTCGCCGCGAAGATCGAGTCGAAGAACCCCGGCGGGTCGGCGAAGGACCGGCCCGCGCTGGCGATGGTTGAGCGCGCCGAGCGCGCCGGCGAGATTTCGCCCGGTGACGCGCTCGTCGAACCCACGAGTGGGAACACCGGTATCGGACTCGCGGTCGTCGCCGCCGCGAAAGGGTACGATCTCACGGTCGTGATGCCCGGATCGAAGTCCCCCGAACGGAGACAGATTATGCGGGCCTACGGGGCAGAGATCGAACTCGTCGACGGCGACATCTCCGATGCCAAGGACCGCGCCGACGAACTCGAAGCCGGGGGGATGATCCAGTTGCGACAGTTCGAGAACCCTGCGAATCCACGGGCGCATTATCTGACGACGGCCGAGGAGATACTCGATCAGATCGGCGATCGCACGGTCGATGCGCTGGTTGCGGGCGTCGGGACGGGCGGCACGGTCACCGGAATCAGCCGTCGGTTGCGCGAGGAGTTCCCCGAGATGGAGGTCGTCGCGGTCGAACCCGCAGACAACGCCGTCCTCTCGGGCGGTGAACCCGGAATCGACGATTTTCAGGGGATGGGCCCGGGGTTTGTCAGTCCGAATCTCGATACGGATCTACTCGACGACGTCGAGACGGTAACCATCGACGAGGCCGAAGCAGAGTGCCGACGACTGGCCCGCGGGGAGGGGATCCTCGTCGGCCAGTCCTCCGGCGCATCGAATCTCGCTGCCAAGCGCGTCGCCGAACGACTCGCTGACTCGAACGCCCCGACCAAAGAGCCCGATCCCGGATATATCATCGAATCCGAGGACCAGAGCGTGGGATCAACAGGGCCAGACGCAGAGGCTACGGGCGATCTCCCGTTGGTACTCACCGTGTTCTGGGACAGTGGGGAGCGGTACATGTCGACCGGGATGTTCGAGTGACGATTCTTGAGTTGCAGTTATGTATGCTACTCGAGGACTGACGCCCGAGCACCAACCGGATGGCATAACGGTAGGTGAATATAAGTAGAGAGAGAGCAAAACGTATATTGCCGGGGTGCCTCTGACAACCGGCAAGTTGGTGAGTTCACCGGGAGCTAGATCGGTAACGGCTAGTCTTTCGGGCGAATTCCCGGTCGGCCCCGCACCGGCCTTGCCCGGACCGGTGCGGGATCCTTGACCTCCTATTCGGCTGCGTCGTCCACGATACGCTCGAACTCCGTCGCCACTCCCGAGCCCAGCGTTTCGACCCCACTGGCGGTGAAGAGATGCGCCGGGCAGTCACAGTCGGAGGCTCCGAATCCCCCGATAGGCGACGGTTCGAGTCGATCCGCGTTCGATCGCAGCGCGGAGGCGAGTCGGCATTCGACCGCCGCGTGTGGTGCCGCGACGACTCCCACGAGCGATGTGGACGGATGACCGCCGAGGTAGTCGATGTGCCAGTGGGTGACGCCGTGTTCGCCCGCCGCGACCCGTCGGTGTCGATCGACCCGAGCCAAGCCGTTGGATCCGAACGCGCTGCCGACGTAGGCGTACGCACCTGCTGGGAGACTGGTCGTCCCGAGCGCGCCGACCGAGAGAGTCGTGGCCTCGGGGAGCGAGAGGAGGAGAACGTACGTTCCCGGCGGGGCCGAACCGGCACCGATTCCGAGGCTGTCGTCTTCGCTGGCGACGTTTGCCGGGTCGATTTCGACGAGGCGTCCAGCACGGCCGTCGGCGTCGCTCGCCATCGTCAAGCCAACGCTTCTGGCTGCCGTTCGGCGTTCGCGCCGAGTCGATCGAACAGGTCTGCTGCGCTCTCACCGAGTGGATAGATGTCGTGGTAGTCAGCGGGGTCGCGGCCGCGGCCGCTCGCGACGCCGACGGCCTTGGCGATTGTGTCGTAGTTGTCACGCACCAACGATCCGATGATGCCGGGCGTGCCGGCGCGGTCGGCCAACTCTTTGGCCGCCGAGCGCCCGGCGTACACGCGATGCCGCTGGCCATCGACGAGGAACATCGCAAACGGCGTCTCCTCGAACTGGGCCTGCAGGAACGCTTGGGCAGAATCATCATACCAGGAGATCGCCCCCACGTCATCGAGCCGTTCGAGTGCCCGCGCTGCAATCGAGCAGTACGGGCACTCGCCGTCGTAGATGAGAATGGCGTCGTACTGTTTCATACCATATCTTGTGACTGCTCGGACAAAACCGTGCTGGCGGTTGTGGCTCTATGCCGGTGGTCGAAGCCGCATCCGGGCGGTGCGATAGACGGCCCCGGCAGCGCCGTCGTCGCTCCCGGCAGTGCCGTGGTTGCTCCTAACGGAGCTGTAATCGTCTCCGGAGATACCGTCGTCGCTTCCGCTACGGTAATTCCTCGCGACGACGACGGCCCACCGACCGTAACGGTCAGGTTCCTCTCGGCCCGAGTACGCATTGATTGTGGACGAACGCCCGACGGTCGACGAACTCGTGGCCGACCTCCAGAACCGTCGCTACTACGTGGACCAGATCCGCGACCACCGCCGCATCGAGGGGCGAGAGCCGAAACACGCCGATCTCGATCTGGAATCCCGACTTGAGGCGGCGCTCTCGAAGGAGGGGATCGACCGGCTCTACAACCACCAAGCGGCGGCGATCGAGGCCGTCCGAGACGGTGACAACGTCGTCCTCGCGACGCCAACTGCGAGCGGCAAGAGCCTTGCCTACACCGTGCCGGCGTTTGAACGGGCGATGGACCACGGCGGCCGGACGCTGTATCTGGGCCCGCAGAACGCCCTCATCGCCGACCAGGCGGAGACGCTCTCGTCGCTGGCCCGCGGGCTTGGGTTCGGAAGTCGCGTGTCCGTCGCGGAGTACACCGGACGGCAGTCGAAGTCCGAAAAGCGCGACGTCCGCGACCGTGGCCCGACAGTCCTGCTCTCGAATCCGGATATGCTCCATTACGGGGTGTTGCCGCACGCACACCGGCTCTGGGAGTGGTTCTTTTCGTCGCTCGAAACGGTCGTGATCGACGAGGTCCACGGCTATCGTGGCGTGTTCGGCAGCCACGTCGCGCTGGTGTTGCGCCGACTGCACCGACTCTGCGAGCGCTTCGGAAGCGACCCCCAGTACGTCTGCTGTTCTGCGACGATCGGGAATCCGATCGAGCACGCCGCCCGCGTGACGGGCCGGGAGGCCTCGACGTTCCGTCTCGTCGACGAAGACACGAGCGCGACCGGCCCGAAGCACTGGCTGCTGTGGAACCCGCCGGAGTACAGCGATAACGACGATGGATGGAACGTGGCGGGTGACGGCGGGGCGTCGTCGGGTGGAACCAGCGGCGGGAGCGGCCGCCGTCGGTCGAGCCACGTCGAAACGAAGAACCTCTTTGTTGACCTCGTCGCCGAGGGGTTCCAGACGCTCGCGTTCACCCGCGCGAGACAGGCGGCCGAGCGATACGCAACGGAGAGCGCCTCGGATCTCCGCGAGCGGGGTCACCGCGACGCAGCGTCGTCGGTGACTGCCTACCAGGCGGCACTCACGAACGACAGACGGCGGGAGATCGAGACGGGTCTTCACGAAGGAACAGTCCGCGGTGTCTGGTCGACGAACGCGTTGGAACTCGGCGTCGACGTCGGCGAACTCGACGCCGTCCTGATCGATGGCTATCCCGGAACGCGCATGTCGGCGTTCCAGCAGGCGGGACGCGCGGGCCGAGGCGACGACCAGGCCCTCGTGATTCTCGTCGGCGGCGAGGACCAACTGGATCAGTACCTGCTCAGACACCCGGCGGAGTTCTGGGAGGGAGTCCCCGAGCGCGCCGTCTGCGACCCCGAAAACGAGGAGTTGCTGCCGGATCACGTCGCGTCGGCGGCGGCCGAAAACTGGCTCACAACGGCCGACGACGCGCACTTCGGCTCCCGGTTCGCGCCGGTGGTGAGCGAACTGACCGCGGCCGGCCGACTCGACCGCCGCGAGACGGATCGGGGACTCCGCTGGCTTCACGACGGCGACGGCAGCCCGCAGCACGAGATGAGCCTGCGGACGATCGAGCGGCGGGGGGTCGACCTGATGGACTCGCGGTCGAACGACATCATCGCGTCGCTCTCACTCTCGGAAGCGCTCCGCGACGCGCACGGGGGTGCCATCTACCATCACCAGGGACAGACCTACGAGGTGATCAATCTGGATCTGGACCGCGACGTCGCCACGTTGCAGCCAACCTGGGCAGACTACTACACGCGGGTCCTCCACGACAAGACGATCACCGTCGAATCCGACGAGCGGACGAAGTCGCTGTCGGCCCGACCAGACACCGAGGTTCGGTTCGCCGAGGTGACGATGCGAAAGCAGATCACGGGATTCGAGCGGCGCGACCCGAAGCGCGGCGAGACGATCGGTCGAGAGTCGCTCGATCTCCCCGAGACTACGTTACACACGCGAGCGCTGTACTTCACCGTCCCACGCGACGTGGAGCAGAAGATGCGGGAGATGGGCGGCGAGTACGGGTTCAACGGCGGCATTCACGCGGCCGAGCACGGAATGATCTCGCTGTTTCCACTGTCGTTTCTGTGTGATCGCGGCGACATCGGCGGACTGTCGACGCCGCATCACCCACATACCGGGCAGTCGACGATCTTCATCTACGACGGCTACCCCGGTGGCGTCGGCCTGACCGAAAGCGGATACGAGGAGGTCGAGACGCTGCTCAGGCGAACTGGCGAGATGATCGCCGACTGCGACTGCGCAGACGGGTGTCCCGCCTGCGTGCAGTCGCCGCACTGTGGCAACGCCAACGATCCGCTGTCGAAGGACGAGGCGGTCCACCTCCTCGATGCGATCACCGAGTGACACCGCGCGGCGACTCACTCCGGGCGGAACTCGGACTCGCCGAACGCGTCCAGTCGAGCCTGGTTTCCGTTCTCTGAAGCGGCTTGTTTTGCGTCTGTCCCGTGATTCCGAGCGATTGATCGCGCCGCCGACCGACCGCCAGAGAGCGACGCGCGGTCCGCGACTGCCGGTCGGGCGAGCGCGTCGGCAGCCTCGGCCCGAACGTCGTCGAGGCGGTCGCGGAACTCCTCGCGGGCTTCGTCGTAGTCGACGACTGGCCGTGGGTAGTCCTCGCCGATCCTGAGGCCGCAGTCCGCCTGTACGGAGAGCGGCGTGTGCTCGGGCCGGTCGAGGTACTCGCTCGGGAGCGCAGCCAGTTCGGGCACCCACTCGTGGACAAACGCTCCATCCGGATCCTGGTCTCGGACCTGCTTACGAGGGTTGTACAGCCGAAGCGTCGGTCGGCCGACCAGTCCGCACTGCGACTGCCACTGCGTGTAATTGATCGACGCGGAGGCGTCGATCAGGTGGTGGTAGTACCAGTCGGCACCGACACGCCAGGGCTGCTGGAGCACGTGGAAGTAAAACGAGGCACAGAGCGCTCGCATCCGGAAGTTGAGCCAGCCGGTCTGCCGGAGACACCGCATCGAAGCGTCGACCATCGGGTAGCCGGTGCGGCCGCGCTTCCACGCGTCGATCAGGTCCGGATCTCGCCGGTCGACGTTGAATCCTCGGAGGACGGGGTTGACGGCGCTGTCGGTCCACCCGGGCCAGTCGGCCAGTTTTTGCTCGTAGTGTCTGTTCCAATAGAGCCGGGAGACGAACATCTCGGCGCCACGACCGCCCGGTGCGTGAGCATCGACGTACTGGTACACCTGCCGAACGGAGAGGCAGCCAAACGCGAGAGACGCCGACAGGCCGCTGGTGCCCTCGCGAGCGTCGACCGGCGAGGAGATGTTTCCCGGATAGTCGCCGATCTGGTCGACGAACGACCGAAGTCGAGCCCGCGCCGGTCGCACTCCCCCCCGTGGAACCTGCGATTTGGTCGGAACGACGCCGTATGCACGCTCGACATCTTTGGGATCGAGCCCTGTGGAAAACTCGACGACCCGGACCGAGTCGGGATTCCACTCGAACTGGTCGGCGCCGAACCAGGTTTCGACGCGGTCCTGCCACTCCCGCCGCGTTCGGTCCGTATGGCGGACGATGCCGTCGCCGCCGACGAACCGCACGTCGAGTTCTGCGCGGGCACGACGGTCTCGACGGTTGCCGTACCGTCCCGAGGGTGACGCCGCGGCGACGACCTTCCAGCCGGCCGAGCGGAACCGTTCCAGCACGTCGGTCGGATCCCCGACTGCATACGAGAGCCCCGTAGTGGTCCGCTCGCGGTAGCACCGATCGAGATCGTCGAGGGATTCGTGGAGGAAGCGGAGTCGGGCGTCGCACGCCAGTCCGTCCGACCCGTAGAAGGCCGGATCGAAGATGAAAAGCGGGAGCAGCCAGTCGGCTTTAGCGGCCGCTGTGACTGCCGGCTGGTCGTCGATGCGTAAGTTATCGCGATGCCAGACGACCGTCCCTGTCGTGTCTGCCGGCAGCGTCGGGACCGTCGTCTCTCGGGACCGCGAGCACAACGCCGAGGGATCTGAAGCCGGGTTCGGCACTCATCGAATATACGGACTGCGGCAACCATTGTCTTTCGGCCGACCGCTCGGTTCCCCTAGCAGGACGTAACGACAGATCTTTTAGGGCAGCCTAAAGAAACGAAGGTAATGGATCAGGATGTCTGCGTCGTGGTGCCGACGATTCGCGAGTACGACTGTATGCGAGCGTATTTCGAGAACGCGCGGTCCCACGGGTTCGATCTCGACCGACTGTTTGTCCTCCTCGTGACCGAGGACTTCTGCGACGTCGAGGCGATGGAACAGATGCTCGAAGCGGAGGGCGTCGATGGCGCGGTCTACGACGGTTCGCGTCGCGAAGCGTGGTTCGAGACGAACGACGTCTCCGAGTTCGCCCACCTCGTCCCCGCCGCCTCTCACGCGCAGACCAGTTTCGGGCTCCTGTATATGTGGGCACATCCGCGCTTCGAGCGGGGGGTGTTCATCGACGACGATACGCTCCCGCACGAGGAGTGGGACTTCTTCGGCCGTCATATGGCGAATCTCGACCGGACGGACGAAGTCGAGTCCGTCAAGTCAGACGAGCGCTGGGTGAACGTCCTCTATCAGCACGCCGACGAACACGGCCTGTATCCTCGCGGCTACCCGTACTCGGCGATGGACGAGATCGTCGAAACCGGGCGGCAGGCGCTGACCGACGTAGTGGCCTCGCAGGGACTGTGGACGAACGTTCCGGATCTCGACGCGGTTCGGATCCTGATAGACGGCGACCTGCAGGGACAGGCCCAGACCCGGACGGAGAAGGCGGACTTCGACGGCGAGTTCGTCGCCGAGTCCGGACAGTATCTCACCGTCTGTTCGATGAACCTGGCCTTCGAGCGTGAAATCATCCCGGCGTTCTACCAACTCCCGATGGACGACAACGAGTGGGACGTCGGCCGGTTCGACGACATCTGGTCGGGCGTGTTCCTGAAACGCGCAGCCGACCTGCTTGACAAGCAGATCATCAACGGCTACCCGCTCTGTGCCCACAACAAGGCCCCGCGGCCGACGTTCGACGACCTCAACAACGAGGTCCCGGGCCTGGAACTCAACGAACACGTCTGGGAGGTCGTCGACGGAGTCGGTACCGACACCGATTCCTGGCGCGGCGCTGCCGAGGCGATGGCTCGCGCGTTCGCCGGAGGTGACTTCGAGGAGTGGATCAACGGCGCGTTCTTGAATCACTGCGGAGCGTACTGGCTCGACTGGCTCGACTGCCTGGATCAACTGGCGGACGCGACGGTGCAGTCACGGCGGGACCCCGCCGTCGCGGACGACTGAGGACACCGCACCATCGTCGGCGAATTCGGGATCGACCTCACAGACATCTCCACCGGCACCGAAATTCGGAGACAGCGCCGACACGCGAGCGGTCACAACCGCACGATGTCTGTCAGTATTTTTGTCGATCTTCCGGGCGTCGATCGTAGGAGACCGGAAGGTATATACCTTTTAGGTGAGCCTAAATCAGGTATGGACGGATCATCTGGAGCCCCGGGCAGAACGAACCGGCGGCGCTTCCTCCAAGCCGCCGCGGCCGCGGGGATTGTGGGCGTAGCAGGCTGTAATACGCCGGGATCGAGCGGTACAGCGACGGAGACGTCGACAGAAACGTCCGGGGAGGAGACGGCCGAGCAGATCGGGTCAGGCCGATCACCGTTCGGCAACCGGGAAGTCTCGGGCGTACCGATGTCGGAGATGCCCGACCTCTCGGGTGAGCTGACGCTGTATTCCGGACGCGGAGAGGCCCTGGTCGGCGAACTCATCTCGTTTATTGAGGATCGGTATCCGGATCTCACAATCCGGCCGCTCTACAACAATGCGGCCGAGCTGGTGAGCCAACTCGAAACCGAAGGACAGAACAGCCCCGCAGACGTGTTCTACTCGGTCAACGCCGGTGCGCTGGGCGCGCTGGAGGACCGTGGGCGAACACAGTCGCTGCCGCAGGACGTTCTGGAGTTCGTCCCCGAGAACTTCCGGGCAGACAGCGGGGCGTGGATCGGTACCTCCGGGCGTGCTCGCTCGGTCCCGTACAACACGAACGCCCTCTCGGCATCGGACATCCCGACGGACATACTGTCGTTCCCCGACCAGTCGGCGTTCGAGAATGGATTCGGGTGGGCTCCGACGTACTCCTCGTTTCAGGCGTTCATCACCGCGATGCGGATTCTCGAAGGTGAGGAGGCCACCCGACAGTGGCTCAACGGAATGCAGGAACTCGGTGCGAGCCAGTACGGCGACGAGTTCCAGGTCGCTCGCGCCGTCGCCGACGGCGAAATCTCCGCCGGCTTGACGAACCACTACTACATCCAGCGCGTGTTGGCACGACGGGGACTCTCAGCGCCCCTCCGAACGGCGTTCACGCAGAACGACGCTGGGTCGGTGTTCAACGTAGCCGGGGCGTGTGTCCTCGACACCGCCGCCGACTCGACTCTCGCCTCGAACTTCGTCCGGCATCTCCTCTCGGCGGAAGCCCAGGACTACTTCGCGCGGACGACGTTCGAGTACCCGCTCGTCCCCGAGGTCGAACCGATCGGCCGGCTCCCGACAATCGACGAGTTGAATCCCCCCGAGAATTTAGATCTCTCGCAACTGTCGGATCTCGAGGCGACGATCGATCTCCTGCGGGAGACCGGCGTCCTCTGAGTTTTCGACACACGGACGACACACAATGGCCACCGAACACCAGCGCACGGCCGACGGCGATACCGACGACGACGCCAGCCCACCGCTCGGCGTCTCGGTCGCCGCGGCCGCCGTCGCCGCGGGCGTGTTGTTGCCCGTACTCTGGCTGTTCCGGACCGGGTTATCGGTTGGGTTCACCGAATCACTGGCCCTGCTCACCCGCCCGACGACTCTGCAGGTGTTCGTCAACAGCGCGGCACTCGTGGTGCTGTCGACTGCTGGGTGTGTCCTGATCGGGGTCCCGCTCGCGTACCTCACCGTCAGGACCGACATCCCGTTCCGCCGCTTCTGGACGGTAGTGGTGTCGCTACCGCTGGTGATCCCGAGTTACGTCGGCGCGTTCGCTTTCGTCTCAGCGTTCGGTCCGCAGGGCGGCTTCCAGCGCCTGCTCGCGCCGCTCGGCGTGGCGAAAATCCCCGAGATCTACGGCCTGCAGGGCTCGGTGTTGATTCTCACGCTGTACACGTATCCGTACGTCTACATCACGGCGCGAGCCTCGCTGAAGTCGATGGACACGACCCTGATCGATGCCGCCCGGACGTTGGAACACGACCGCTGGGAGACGTTCAGGCGGGTGACGCTTCCGCAGATCCGTCCGGCGGTCGCCGCCGGTGCACTCCTTTCGGGGCTGTACGTTCTGGCGGACTTCGGGACCCCGTCGATTATGCGCTACGACGTGTTCACGCGCGTAATCTTCGTCGAGTTCGGGACCTTCGGACGCGACACCGCGATCCTGCTCTCGCTGCAACTCATCGCGGTCACGGTCTTCATCCTCTGGCTGGAGGCGCGGGTGCGCGGCGAGGAGCGGACCACCGCCGGCGGTCGCTCGCGGGCGACCGTCTCGCTCGGTCGCTGGCGCTATCCGGCGATGGGATTCGCTGCAGCGGTCGCCGGACTGGCGCTCGTCGTCCCCATCGCGATATTGGTCTCCTGGCTCGGGACCGCATCGGCGTCAGTGAACCAGTCGCTGGCGTTCCAGTGGTCGTACGTGAGCAATTCAGTCCTCGTTGCCGCCGCCGCCGCGGGCGTCGCCGTCGTTGCAGGACTGCCGGTGGCGTATCTCTCGGCGCAGTACGACGGCGTCCTCCCCGCGACGTTCGAGCGGATCAGTTACGTGGGATACGCGGTCCCGGGCGTCGTTCTGGGCCTGGCGCTCGTCTACTTCGGGAGCCAGTACGCGACCCCGGTCTATCAGACGCTGTATCTCCTGGTTTTCGCGTACGTGATCCGCTTTCTGCCACAGTCGGTCGGATCGCTCAGGGCGTCGTTTCTCTCGGTGGATCCGTCGTTGCCCGAGGCCGCGCGAACGCTCGGGCAGACGTCGGCGGGCGCGTTCCGATACGTGACCCTTCCGCTCGTCGCTCCAGGCCTGTTCGGGGGTGCGGCGCTCGTGTTCCTGACAACGATGAAAGAACTACCCGCGACGCTGCTTCTTCGACCATCGGGTTTTACCACGTTGGTCACACACATTTGGACAGCGTATGAGTCGGGGTACTTCGGACAGGCAGCGATACCGGCGCTGGTCTTACTATTCGTCTCCGGACTCTCGATGCTCGTGATTCTCAGACAGGAGGGATATGATGTCAAATAGCAAACAAGCTGCGGTTGAATCGAAGTCGGACGGTCGCGTCGATACGAGTCGAGGTGACAGCGTCCCGGCTGGCACGGAGACTGTCGGCGACGAGAACGTGGCCGCGACGAGGACCTCGGGCCACAGCGACGACGTGGTACTCGAACTCGACGGCCTCGAGAAGTCCTACGGCTCCGAAACCGTCGTTGAAGGGCTCTCGCTGTCGGTTTCCGAAGGAGAGATCCTCACGCTGCTCGGCCCCTCGGGTTGCGGGAAGACCACGACGCTTCGCGTCATCGCGGGGCTCGAACATCCCGACGGAGGCGCTGTGCGACTGAACGGTCGGTCCGTCTCTGCTACCGGATCCGCCTTCGTTCCGCCCGAAGAGCGCGGCGTCGGCGTGGTTTTCCAGGAGTTCGCCCTCTTTCCGCACCTCACTGCTCGCGAGAACGTCGCCTTCGGGCTGAAAGACCGCCCGGATGACGAGGTCGAAGCGCGAGTCGACGAACTGCTCGAACTGGTCGACCTCGCCGGCCAGGGCGACAGTTACCCCGATCAGCTCTCCGGCGGCCAACAGCAGCGCGTGGCCCTCGCGCGATCGCTCGCGCCGGAACCGGACATCCTCCTGCTTGATGAACCGTTCTCGAACCTCGACGTCGACCTCCGTGTCGAGATGCGTGAGGAGGTCCGCCAAATCATTAAAAAGACTGGCGTGACCGCAGTGTCAGTCACGCACGATCAGGAAGAGGCGCTGTCGATCTCAGACCGCGTCGCCGTGATGAACGACGGGCAGATCGAACAGGTGGGCGACCCTGAGGTCGTCTTCCAGCACCCCAAATCCCGCTTCGTCGCGGCGTTCCTCGGCTACGCGAGTTTCATTCCGGGGTACGTCTCCGGCGACAGCGTCCAGACCGACCTCGGGACCGTTCCGAGAGAACAGATCCACGGGCTTGCACCCGAGTACGACCACACCAAGATCGACCTGCTGGTCCGACCCGACGACGTGAGCGTTCACCCGCCGGACGGTCCGGTCGACGTGTGCGGCGAGGTGGTCACACGACGGTATCTCGGCCCGACGTTCCTCTACGAAATCGAACTCGAAACCGGCGAGTCGATCCAGTGTATGCACAACCACGACGAGAACGTCCCCGATTCGGGGCCCGTCGGGCTCGAACTCGCCGCCGATCACGAACTCGCGTGGTTCCCGCGCGAACAGCGTCCCGACGACGACGACCGTTATAGCGGCTGATCGTGTTCCGGGGGGTCACTGGCAGCGTGCGTGACGCCATCGGCCGGCTGCCTGGTGGCGTCCGTTCGGGCGTTCGCGAGCATCCGGAACGGGTGGTTGCGGCCGGACTCGTCCTTGGCGTCGGTCTCTTGATTTACGTCCTGGCGATCGATCTCTTTCCGTACCACTCGGTGAACGACGACGAAGGGGTCTACCTCTATCAGGCGGCGATGCTGCTCGAGAGCAAACTGTTCCTCCGGCCGGGAGACATCCCGTTCGAGGCTGTGCGTCCGTGGTTTTTCGTCGTCGACACCACTGACGGCGGCGTGCGGATGTACGGGAAGTACTCCCCAGTCGCGCCGGCAATCTTCGCTGTCGGGCAGCTATTGGGTGACTGGAACATCGCGCTCGGACTCGTCGCCGCCGGCACCGCCGCCGGCGTCTACTGGCTCGCGGCCGCCGCGTTCGACCGTCGGGTCGGCCTCCTCGCGATTCCGGCGCTGGCCGGCGCACCGTTGTTTCTCTTCACTTCCGCGACCTTTCTGTCTTATGCGCCAGCGACGATGCTCAACGTCGCCTTCGCGGTGGCATACGTCAAAGCAGTGCGTACCGGGAGCCGTTGGTGGGCAGTGGCCGCAGGGATCGCGACCGGCTTGGCGTTCTTCTGTCGGCCGTATACGGCGGTGTTGTTCGCGTCCCCGTTCATCGGTCACACGCTGCTCTCGCTCGGCGTCGTCTGGCGACGCGAGGGACTGACGCAGTCTTTTCGGGCCGTGGCCACTCGCGCGGTGGCAATCGCTCTGCCCGGCGCAGCCCTCGTCGGGGTCGCGCTCGCTTACAATGCCGTCGTGACCGGTGACCCGCTCATCTTTCCATACGCCGCGTTCGCGCCGCGGGACGGGATCGGATTTGGCGTCCACGAGATCCTCAACTACGAACGGAACTACACGCCCGCGCTCGCACTGGAGACGACGGTGACGATCACGGAGTACTTCTTCACCGAGTGGGTTACAGCGGGCTCAATTGGTACTGGACTCGCCGCGATCGGAGCGGCGACGACAGCGTGGCGAGCGCGGGATCTGGACACCGTCATCGGCCGCTTCGACCCCACAAATGGGCTCCGAGACGGGGAGGTCGCCGCGCTCCTCGCTGCGGTCGTCCCGGCAGTGTTCATCGGTGAGGCGTACTTCTGGGGCACCCACAACGGCCTCCGAAATGGCCTCATCGATCTGCTCGGTCCGTTCTACCACTTCGACGCGCTCGTTCCCGTGGCTGTGTTTGCGGCAGCGGGGATCGTCGCAATCGCTCGCCGCGCCGTCCGAACCGTCGGCGGGTGGATGACCCCCCGCAGCGCCCGAGTGCTCGTCCTCGTCGGTCTCCTCGCGACTGCACCGGCCGTCGCCTCCGCGGAACTCGCCGTTCTCGAGGATCCACTCGAGGCCAACCAGCGACGAACGGAGAACCTTGCAACGACCTACGAACCGTTCGAGGACCGAACGTTCGACGACGCACTTGTGTTCACACCCGATCCATACGGCGACTGGCAGGCGCATCCGTTTCAGTACCTCAGATACGACCCAGGGTACGACGGCGACGTGATATACGCGACCGACGGGGGGCCCGAGCGCGACCTCAGAGTGGTGAACGCGACGGATCGGACGCCGTATCGCTTCACCTATCGCGGGACGTGGACCGGGGCAGAAACGCCCGTGAATCCCGAAATCAAACCGCTCCGCGTAATCGAGGCACGTTCAGTTCGCGCCAATACCACCGTCGGCGTCCCCAGCGATGCAACCAGCGCGAGCGTCCGGATCGAGACGCCGGAAGGCTACGCGCGGTATTCCGTGCCCTCGGGTGTCGTCGAGAACGGCAGCGTCAGCGTGGCTTGGACCATCGGTCCCGAGACCGCCCGAGTGACGAACCTTCCGTATGAGAGCGGGTCTCGATTCCGCAATGTCCCGCTCACAGACGACCGCGCAGAGGCCGACCTCGTGATGACGTTCGTCGGTGTCGGCGGGTCGAGCGTCACCTATCGCCAGGAGGTAACCCTCGACGCTCGCGGCGATTCGGTTCGGGTCGTCTGGCCGCCCGAGACGCGCGTCTGTCGACTCACGACCGAGTGCGGTCGAGCGGGGACGTGGGTCGGCCCCGACGGTGAGTACGTGAGCGGAGTCTCTGTGGAGACGAGCGCCCGCGCCGCAGGGAACGACTCGGTCGCAGCGACGCCCACCCCGTAGCAAGTACATTCCGAACAGTCGTTCGACCACGAGAGCGCTGAAGTGGAGCAGCGCGCGTCGCAATCGACTGGAAAACATTTATGACGTTATGGAAAGTATACTTTACACGCGATGGTCCACCTCACCCGCGAACGATTCGGCGCTTGGGCCCTCCTCGGCGTCGGAATCGTACTGGTCGCAGTCCTCCCTGAAGCGATCGGTCAATCACTCTCGAGTGATGCGCTGTTGGCGCTCTCGGTCGTCGGCGGCGTCGTCGTCTGGGCCGGTGCAACCTGGGACGACGTGATCTGTCGACGCTACCGCGACGAGCGCGTCGCCGAGATTCACTATCGAGCGGGGTACAACACCGCGCTCGCCTTCAGCGCCCTGCTCGGCACGCTCATTTTCGTCGTGACGAATCTCGATCGGTCGGTGTCGGTGGCGATGCTTACGGGCGTCCTCTTCGGGAGCCTGGCCGTCTACTTCGGAACCGTGGCGTGGCTGAAACGACAGATGTGAGACGATGAGGAACGATCTCAAAGTACAGCGCGCGAAGGCCGACGTGACGCAAAGTGAACTCGCCGACGCGGTCGACGTCTCGAGACAGACGATCAACGCGATCGAGCGCGGTCGCTACGATCCGAGTCTGGAACTCGCCTTCGACCTGGCGGAGTACTTCGATTGTACGGTCGAGGATCTCTTCACGCGCGGCGACGAGACGGAGTAGCCCGACGAGTGTCCCGACAGTTCACATCGGCCCCGTAATATCGATCTGTAAGAGTCCTTCGCGGACCGCGTACAGGAGTCGCTCGTCGAGCGTCATGTCAGCCCACCCCTCCGGATGTTCCGACTCCGGGATCTCTTCGAGTCGATCGACGAACGACGTGTGAATGAACCGGCCGTTCTCGCCGCAGTCCGGGCAAGTCAGAATAATGAACCGGACCCGGTAGGAGCGCTCCTCGACACGTTCACACGTCGGACAGACGTACGATTCAGTCATTACACACCAAAGGAGCGGGAGCAACTCGTATCTGTGGGTTTCATTCGAGATTCGGTGGGGCCGATCACTGGACTCGCTTCCAGAGAATCGCCTCACCGTTGTTCAGCGATACCGCGTCGGTTCTGCCGGTCGAAGCGGATCTGTCGGCCCTGTCTGCATCGTCGACTGCGTCTGAACCGGCATCGAGGTCAACGGTCGGTGGAACGAGGATCGCCTCCCACCCGCTCGTCGGGACCGGTTCCGATCCGTCGGCCGCGATCTCGCTTGCGACATCCGTGGGGGCGACGCCGACAGGCGGTCCCTCCATATTCCCGGCAAAGAGGAGTTCTTCGGTAGCCTCGACCGTTTCGGGAGCACGCCGGTATCCGTAGTAGCGGACGCTCCCGTCAACCGGGTGGCGGTACGTGAGAGAATCCTCCTCGCGAAGGTCGGCCGCGAGCCAGGGGCGCGCTCGCCGGAACTCTCTAGTCTGGAGTCGAAACGCGGTACGCGCGCCCTGCTGCCGCCCGTGCCAATGTTCGAGGGTTGCGAAGTCGCGAACGTCCCGCAACCATGCGTCGGCAAAGGCGTCGAGATCCCCCGACGAGAGTGTCGCCCCGAGCGGCGTCTCCATTGAAGCCACCGCTGTGGCCGCCGCGTCGAGATCACCATCTGTAGCCTCGATAACCGATGAAAGCGTTTCGACGGCCGTCGTCGCTTCGGACAGCGAGTCGATTCCGAAGGACTTCGTCCGTTGGAAGAACTGGGCGTCGTTGAAGTCGGCCGACCGAATCGCCCAGTGGGCGAACCTCGCTTCGTCGGCAAGGACCGAAGCACTTCCGTCGCCGTCGGTGTCGCGGAAAAATCCCCACGGAGCGCGCATGGTCGCGTGGGCGAAATCCAGCGGCACCCCCGGGAGGAACGCGTGAAAGAGCACTGACCCCGCGTCGGTGTCGTAGGCAGTCGCGTGTCGCTCGCGCGGGTCGTCGCCGAGGTGCGGATTCACCGGCACCCGACCCGCCTGGCCGTGTGGGGCCAACTGTGTCCCGCGGCGAACCGTGTCGTGATTAGCGATGCCGGTGACCCAGGATGCGCCGTGGTCGGCGACCTCCCGGATGCGCCACCAGTTTCGCGCCCAGTAGGTCAGGAGCGCGGGGGTGTTGTCGCCGAACGTGAGCGGCGACCACTGGAAGACCTCGGGATGCTGTTCGGTTACGCCGCGGTAGGTCGCCGTCAGCGGCCAGTCGGGTTGGGGGCAGGGACGGGCGTCCTCGTACACCGTCCACGGACGGTAGGCGACGCCAGCCGTCTCGGCCACGATGTCGTGCATCGACGCGAGAAAATCGTCGTCGATGGGGGGTACCCCGCCAGCCGCGACCCCTCGGTCGGGGCGGCGGACGTCGTGAGACGCGTCGATGCGAATCCCGTCCGCTCCAAACGAGACCTTCCGTCGGAGCATCTCCAGGAGGATCGCGCGGACCGTCGGGTCAGCGTAGTTCAGCCGCTTCCCGAACGGCCCGGGACCGGCGAGAAAGCGGTCCGAAAGCAGTTCGACGGCGCGGGTGTCGGCGTGGCCGAACACCACGTCGAAGACGACGGCCATCGGCCGCGGATCCGCGTGGCACGTCGCGATGAAATCCACGAGTTCGTCCGGGCGACCAGTCTCGAGGAGTGCGGGGTTCGGTGCGGACGCGCCCGCGACGACGGGATCGTAGCCCCAGTTCTGGATCTCGGGTCGGCACACGCGCGCCACTAACTCGTCGTCCTCGACTGTGCGCTCGGTCCAGAAATCGTGAGTGGTGCGACTCTCGGTGAGCGGTTCAACCGGAAGCAGTTCGACGGCGTCGTAGCCGGCGAAGTTCCGCTCCCACGCCGCCAGCGGTTCGCCCGCGGCCCGCTTTTCGGAAACCGTCTCGAAGACGTCCGCGAGCCCGGCCAGCGTCCCTCGCTGTGTGGCCGTCCCCACGTGGATTTCGAGAACGTTCGTGGGCGGCGCGATCCGCGGGACGTCCGTGGTCGTGCTCCGGTCGACAGTGTGAGTCCCCGTAGTCGCGTTGCCGTCAGTGTTGGTCTTCGTAGTCGCGCTGGCGTCGGCGTTCGCAGCGTCGAGATGCTCGAAGTAGGGGCGATCCGCACGAGTTGCATCGAGACGGTCGAGGCTGTACAACTCTGCGGGCGCGAATGCCCCGAACGGGAGCGAGGCGCACAGCGGGTCTACGACCGTTTCGCGGCCATCACCCGTCTCGTAGACGAGTTGATAGAGCGATCCGAGGGTCTCGCGCGTTCCCGGGCGGACACCATCCACTGCAACCCAGTGATACGTGCCGTGTCGTGACGGAGGAACGAGCGTCCGGTCGAACCGAACGTCGCGGGCGTCGGTCAGGGCCGGATCGGCGTCCGAAGGCGGAGTCAGGATTTCGAGAAACACCGCCGATTCCGGAACGCCGTCGTCAACGAGATCCGGCGTCCAGAAGCCGAACACCGCCTCGGCGTCGTCGACGACGTGCGCTCCCAGTCGTTCCGCGAGCGCTCTCGCTGTTTCGTTCGGATCGGTGGCATCGTTCGCCTCAAGTTCGCGGTGCCACGCGAGCAAGTCGGCGGTCCGGTCATCGAGGCGACGAGGCGCGTCTGCGTCCGTCATTCGACTTGTGGACGGGTGGCCTCACACCACAGGGAACACGGCCACGTGTTCGACTTCCAGGCCTTCGCTGCTCGCGAGCGACTCGCCTGAAACGACGTCCGTCGGATCCACGGTCAGGGAGTCGAGCGTTACGGTCGCCGTCGACTCGCCGAAGTTCAGGACGCAGACGTAGCCCTCGTCGTCCAGCGTGCGTTCGAACGCCACCGTCTGCTCGGAGTCGGTTCCGTGGTCGATCCGCTGGAGCTCACCATCGTATCCCAGCGCTGGAATCTCCTCGCGGACGTCGAGCAGGCGATCGTAGTGCTCGTGGAATTCCTCGCGAGCGTGGTCCCACGCGAGCGCGTCTCGGCGGCCGCGCTGGCCCAGTTCTTGTCCGCCGTAGAGCATCGGGACGCCGGGGAGCGTGACAAGCGCGCCTGCGGCCGCCATCGCGGCTTCGCTCCCGCACTCGACGACGTACCGGGTCTCGTCGTGATTCTCGATGTAGAGCATAAACGCCGCGTGCGGCGGGAACCCGACTTCCGCGCGCTGGTCGATCGCGTCCAGGATGGCCGAAGCGGGCTCGTCACCGCGCCCCACCTGCCGGAGAGTGAAGTACAGCGTCGTGTCGAAGTGCATATCGAACATCCCGTCGTGGAAATCCGCGATGTACGGGATAGTCTCGTCCAGGAGGAGGAAGTCCCGGTCGCGGGATTTCACCCGATCGCGGAGTTCCCGCCAGAACGAGTCGGGGACGGCCCACGCCATATCACAGCGGAACCCGTCGGCGATCTCGAACCACGTGTCGACGGCGTCGAGGAGATGCCGGCGGACCTCGAGGGTAGAGAAGTTCCAGTTGGCGATGTACTCCCACTCGAAGTACGTCTCCGGTTCGCCGTCGTCCTTCCAGTCGTACCAGTCGTAGTAGGGCGAATCGGGGTTCCTATAGGCGTCCTGGTAGAACGGGTGGTCCCGAGCGGAGTGGTTCATCACGAGATCGAAAAGGACCTTCATTCCGTGTTCGTGTGCCGCCTCGACGAACTGTTCGTAGTCCTCGCGATCCCCGAGGTCCTCGGCGATCGAAAAGAAGTCAGTGATGTTGTAGCCGTGCGGCGCGTGGTCGTTCTGCAGGACGGGCGTGAGCCACAGGCAATCGACGCCCAGGTCCGCGAGGTAGTCGAGTCGTTCTTCGATAGCCTCGAAGACGGTGTCGGCCTCCTGTTCCTCCGGCGGGCCCGCGAACCCGCGCACGTAGATCTCATAGAGCGTGACGTCCGTCGCCCACGCCGGTGGGTCGTTCGTGCGGACGATCTCGAAGGCATCGGCCCCGGTGACGTCTCCCTCGGGAACGTCGGCCGCGGGGTTCTCGGAGTCACCGGTGGCGTGTCCGCCATCGGTGGCTTCCTCTCCGCTCGATCCATCGGGTTCCCGGAAATCGTCGGCCGCATCGGAGGCCGTCACCATCCGCGCTCTCGTGTCGCCCCCGTCGGGGACCGTCTCCCGGGCAAATTCGATGGTGTCGGGAACGCTGTAGGACTCCTCTATCGCCACGGCGTGCACGCGGACGCGGCTGCCGACGACACTCGTCGGGATCCGGAGTTCCCACCCTTCGATAGCGACCTCGTCACGGGCGACCTCGTCGCGGTCGTCCACGAGGAACTCGACCACGACGTCGTCGCGGTCGGCGTCGCTGTCGGGGTGCGTTTGGGGGTCGGCGCGAACGACAAGCTCGCCGCCCTCGATGTCGCCGTGGAGTTGCAGGCGTGGTCGCCCGCCGCCTCCGCTTTCGGAGTGCGTGCCGGACCCCGAACCTGAGACGCCGCCGCTCTGACTGATCGGTCGGGCAGACCCGCTCTGGAGGCCACTCACCCCGCTTGCGCCGCTCGCGCCGAGGGCCCGTCCCGCGGGTGCGAGATCCCCGGGGAATGCGCGGATCGTGAGGCGGTGTCGTCGGTCGGGCGCATTCAGCTCGAGTTCGTACGTCCCGGCGACGTCCGGGACGAATTCGACGACTGGTTCGTCGTCTGGGAGTTCGACCGTACTATCTACTGGTGCGGCACGGAGACGCCACGTGTACGTCGCCTCCGGGTCGGGATCGCGCGGTGCGATTTCGACCGCGTCTCCCACAGCAACGAATCGGGGTGGACCTGGATGTTCCATACGGGGGCAATCGTGACGTCGGAACTTTGTCTTTGCCCTTATCGGCGTTTACAGTTATTGTTGGTGTAGATTTCGGCTGAGACAAGATGCGTACCACAGACTACGTCAATACTTATGTCGCGGGCACACAGGAGCGTGTATATGAGACTTCGGACCGTGCTGAACGAGTATAAGCGCGACCGCGACAGGCGCTTTCCGGGGGAGTTACCCACGAGCGGGGGGGCGTTCTCCGGGCACGGCGATCGGCTAGTTTACGTCGGCGACGACGGTGCTCTTCGTGACTACTCGTCTGCGCTTTCAGGGCTCTATGGTATCGACCGGTCGCGGTTTGCGATCGAGGCGGAAGGGGAAATGCGCTGGTTCGACCAACTCGAACGGGTGCGGCAGCACTACTACCGTGAGACGAGCCTCGTCGAAACCGAGTACAACGCGGGGTCGTATACGGTGCACCAGTACGACCTGACCCTCGGGCGCGCGCACGTCACACACGTGGAACTCCGCGGGGCCATTCCCACGGACGCGCACCTGACGGCGTTCCTCACGCTGGCACCGGAGGGCCGCGAGACGAAGGTTAGCCGGTTGATACACGAAACCGGCGGCCCGAACGACACGCAGGCAGTCGAGGTGTTCCACCGCCGCGAACACGACTACGTCACGGCGTCGACCGGTATCGACGACGTCCGCGGACAGATTCCCGAGCGGTTCGAGGAGATGCTCTCAGAGGACGCCTTCGATTTCCCCAGGGACGCCGTCCTCGAACGCTACGAGGACACCCACCTCAGCGGCGACATCGTCGTCTCTGCGCCGCTCGAACCCGAGGATCGCGGGGTGCAGACCACCCTCGTCACGCAGTTGTCCGACCACAAGGAAGTGGATCGTGAGAGCGCGATGCGTGATCTCTGCAACTGCGCACTCGAACACGCGACGGCCGAAGACATCCGCGAGGCCGCCCGCCAGCGCGCAGAGGTGACGGTCCCCGAGGACGTCCCGCGACCCAGTGCCGTGCGCTCGGATCTCCGCGCCCTGTCGCTCCTGACTGCCCCGTCGGGAGCGCAGATCGCCGGTCCCGAATTCGACCCATTTTACACGCACACCGGCGGCTACGGCTACACGTGGTTCCGCGATCAGGCCGAAGTGGGTCGATGTCTCGCGACCGCGGACGACCTCCTCGGCCTCGACGCCGAACAACGACTCACTGCCATCGCGGAGTTCTTCTGTGAGACCCAACTCGATGACGGTTCGTGGCCGCACCGGGCGTGGGCCATCGACGGCTCGCTCGCGCCGGGGTGGGCGAACGCGCGCGTCGAACAGTCTGCGGTGCCCGAGTATCAGGCTGACCAGACGGCAAGCGTCGTCTCGTATCTCACGACGCTCCTGACCGAGCGCTCGGCGGACCTCTCGGCTGAACTCGAAGCGCGGATTCGGAATGCGATTCTCGATGGCGTCGACGCGCTCGACGACTCGCTCGAGGATGACGGCCTCCCGGAGACGTGTCAGAACGCGTGGGAGAATATGACTGGGCGCTTCGTTCACACGGCAGCGACGTACCTCCACGCGTATGCGACCGTGGCGGCAGCCCCAGTCGACGAGGACATTCAAGAACGCGCCGGATCGCAGGCAGCCGCCGTCTTCGAAGGCCTCGAAACGTTGTGGGACGACCACTACGAGGTGTACGCGCTTCGCCTCCGCGACGGCGACGACCGCGACGCTCGCTTGGACGCTGGCTCCTTCGCGCTCGTCGAAGCGTTCGCCGCCTACGACGACCTCGATCAGGTGGAGGAGATTCCGGCGTCGAAACTCGAACGACTCCGGATGCATCTGGACCGGGCGTTCACCGACCTTTACCGGGAGTCCGACGATGGCGACGTGAAGGGACTGATCCGGTTCGAGGGCGACTACTGGCGGACTGTCGAACAGGACGACGAGAAGGTGTGGTCCGTGTCCACTGCGTGGGGCGCGAACGCCGCGGCCGACTTCGCCGAACTACTCGAATCCTACGGTGAGGAGGCGGCCGCGGAGTCGTTCAGAGAGCAGGCTACCGAACTCTACGAACTCATCGAGGCTGAGGGGCCGTTCGCCAGCGACGCGGGCTACCTAGCCGAACAAGTGTTCGACGACGGAGCGGCCGATAGCGCCGTGCCGCTCGGTTGGTCGCACGCGCTGCGACTCCGCGCGACGGGCGTCCTCGGCAAACAGGACGCGCTTCCCGCGCCGAAGCCAGCACCTTCGGGGCCCTCGGGACGCCCGCGCTGGACGACTGGTGAAAAGTACGGGGTTGCGACGGTCCCGGACCACACCGACAGTGACCCGTCCCGGGTCTGGTTCACGCTCACCGAGGGGTCGCTGACGGAGATCAGGTTCCCCCGTGTCGATCTGATGAACCTCCGGACGCTGGACTTCCTCGTGGTGCAGGAAGACGAGAACTACACGGCACGGACCCACAACGAGACGCGGCGGGACGACGACGCCGACACCATCGAACGGCGCGTCGAAGTCGCAGACGACGATGCGCTCCTCTATCGGCACGTGATATCCGAAACTGGCGACGGTCGGGGTCACCAGTGGACGCTCAAGGCCGAGTACGTGCCCGATCCGAAACACGACGCCGTCCTCGTCGACGTCGACTTCGAGGCCGACGACGACAACGAGTACGAACTGTACGCCGTCGCGGACGCGGCGCTCGTGAACACCGGAACGACAGACCGGGGCCTCCGTCTGGGCGGAGCAGACGGCTATCACCTCGTCGCGCGGGACGCGAGCGCATACGATCAAGAGGGCGACACTGAACCGCTCCTCATCGACGAGGACGGCGACGAGTACAGCGTCGCTGCGGCGATGGCCGCAGCGAACCGCTTCGATTGGGCCACTGTCGGCGTTGCCGGCTCGGAGTACCTCGCAGAACTGTTCTCCGACGGAACCGCACCGACTCCCGAAAGCAGCGTCGACGACGAGAACGTCGTGCTGGTCGGCCGGGTCGGGACGGGCGAAACCGTCGAAAACCGACTGGCGCTCGGGTTCGCTGAGGACGCCGACACGGCCGCCGCGCTCGGCGAGGCTGCCGGTGCTCTCAGTCGCAAGTACGGCTCGGTTCGTGCCGGGTACGTCGACGCCTGGGTCTCGTTCCTCGCCGACAAGGACCTGCCCGAATCGGTCCGGGGTGACGAGGCGCTCGCGAACCAGTACAAGGCCTGTCTGATGAGCCTGCGCGCCGTCGAAGACAAGACATTCCTCGGGGCCGGAATCGCCTCACCCTCGGTTCCGTGGGGGGAAGCCGTCACCGCCGAAGAGGCGAAGGGATACGGCTACAACTTCGTCTGGTCGCGCGACCTCTATCAGGTGTTCACCGCCTTCGAGGCGGTTGGCGACGTCGAGACCGGTCGGCTGGCGCTCGAGTACATCTACAAGTACCAGCAGGACAGCCGCGGGTTCATCCCGCAGAACACCTACCTGAACGGGCGGACGCGGTGGGGCGGCGAGCAGATGGACAACATCTCGTTCCCGGCCGTGATGGCGTGGATGCTTCGCCAACACGGCGTCGACTTCGAAGACGCCGGATACGGGTACATCAACGTGAAACGCTCGGCGGACTACGTCGCTCGCAACGGTCCACCCACGGCTCAAGAACGCTGGGAGGAGGAGGCCGGCTACTCGCCGTCTTCGATCGCCGCCGAGATTGCGGGTCTCACCTGCGCCGCCGACATCGCCCAGAAGGAAGGCCACGACGCGGACGCGCTTATTTGGCAGGCGCTCGCGGACGACTGGACCGACCGCATCGAGGAGTGGACGGCAACGGACACCGGCACGAAACGACACACGAACACACCGTACTTCGTGCGAATCACTCGCGATGGTGATCCCGATGCGGGCCACCTCCGGACGCTCGCGAACAACGGTCCGACCCTCGACGAGCGCGAGATCATCGACGCGGGATTCCTGGAACTCGCTCGACTGGGGATCAAACCCGCCGACGACGAGACGATAGTGAACTCGGTGCAGGAGGTCGACGACACCATCCGCGTCGATACCCCGCACGGCCCGGCGTTCTATCGCTACAACGGCGACGGCTACGGCGAGCGCGCCGTCGACGAGGAGGGGGCGCCGTGGTCGATCGAAGCCAAGGGCAAAGGTCGACTCTGGCCGATCTTTACCGGCGAGCGCGCCGAGTACGAACTCCTCCACGATCCCGACGAAGAGGCGCTCGATCCCCAGAAGATGCTCGAAACAATGGCGGGCTTTGCGAACTCCGGGCGGATGCTCTCCGAGCAGGTGTGGGACCGAGAGCACAGCACCGAGTACAACTGGGCGTTCGGTGAGGGAACCGGCGCGGCCACGCCGCTGGCGTGGTCGATGGCACAGTACGTCCGTCTCGCCCACGGCGTCGACGCCGGCGAACCGATCGAGATGCCGTCGGTCATCCGCGAACGCTTCCTCGAAACCGACCGTCAGGAGGCCCCGCGCCTCCAGGTCAGTACCCGCTTTATGGGCGACGAGATCGTCGTCTCCGGGCGGACTGACGGGGCGGTCGTGGCCGTGAAAACACCGACCGAGACGCGGGTGGTCGATCCCGAAGAGGGATCCTTCGAGGCCTCGCTCGACATCGAGCACGGCGAGAATCAGATCACGGTCGCCGCCGCAAGCGACGAGGACCTCTCGGTCGCCGGAACCAACGTGACCCGACTCACGCTGTAGTCGCCGATGGCGAGGCGAACCTGCCGCGGCGCTTTTGCCCCGGTGGCTCCTCGCTCCTATATGGCTACATACTCGCGATTGACACGCGTCGACGCACCGCTGTCCGACGTCTGGGACTTCCACTCACGCATCTCCGGGCTCAAAGCGCTGACGCCCGACTGGATGAATCTCCGGATCGAAGCCGTGACCGGACCCGATGGAGAGCCGAGTCCCGAGATCCTGACCGAAGGCTCGGAGATCCAGATGTCGATGCAACCCTTCGGCGTCGCGCCGCGACAGGAGTGGACGTCGGTGATCACCGAACGCGAGGAAAGTGACGACCGGGCGATGTTTCGCGACGAGATGCGCGGTGGCCCGTTCGCCACCTGGGTTCACACGCATCGGTTCGTCGCCGACGGCGGGGAGACCGTCATCGACGACGAGGTCGAGTACGAACTCCCGGGCGGTGGACTCGGCCGGTCGATCTCGCCGCTCGCCGTCGTTGGATTCGAGCCGATGTTCCGAGGGCGTCACCGGAAGACCAAGGCAGTGCTGGAGTAGCAACTATATTCAATTACGAGGGGCCTGAACGGTGTGGTATGGACTGTCCTCGTTGCGGTACCACGCTGACGACAATGGCCATCGCTGGCGGAGACAGCGAAGCGACGTACTGTGAAAACTGCCGGTTCTCTGGTGTTACCTCGGAGTTCGAGCCGAATCCAGAGGCGCAGGAATCCTGGGACGACGCCGTCGACCGATTTAGGGAGTCAGACGTCGGTTGGTCGTCTGCTGGCGACGCCGAGAGCGACACGCTCTCCGGTGATCAGGAGTCCACAGCGTCGGAGACGGGCGAGAATGAACCGTCGGAGCCAGCGTCGACGGAGGGCGGGGGGCCCGAGGGCGATGTTGAAGAAGGTGCAGCGGGTAGAGAGGAGGCCGGATCAGATGCTGAGGTCGAGGAAGGTGAACAAAGGGAAGAAACGGATGATGAGGGCGGTTCCGTTGAAGAGGTCGAGGAAGATGCAGAGGGTGTAGGTGAGGAAGATGCGGACGAAGGCGGTTCAGTTGAAGCGGTCGGGGAAGAGGCAGCGGGCGAAGAAGCGGAGGATGCGGACAAGAGCGGTTCAGTTGAAGCGGTCGAAGAAAATGCAGAGCGCGAAGGAGATTCAGCGGGTCGAGACGGAGACGACTCTGACGCCGAGAGCGAGCGAGACCCAGCGGGTGCCAATGGAAACGCTATCGAGGAGAGCGCAGAGGCCGAAAACGCGGGGGATTCAGCCAGTAGAGCGGAGGAAGAGTCTGGTAAGGCATCGTCTACGGGCGAATCGATCGACAGCGGCGAGACCTGAGAAGGCGGCGGCGCGACTCGGTACAGCAGTTCGCGTGATGGTGGGTTCGCAACCGACGGCGAACCCGAGGCTACGTCGGCACGGGAGCGATGTGTCTCAGTCCTCTGATTCCGGTGCGGGGGCCTCTGCGGCCTGGCCGCTGTCGGTTTCCTCCTCCGAACGAGCCGCGACGAGCGACCCGCGAGCGACGCTGTAGAGCGGGTCTTCGACGCTCTGGACGTCGCTGATTGAGAAGGGAATCTGCACGTCCTCGAGGTGTTGCTGGAAGAGCTTCTCGAAGCCGTCGGGGCTGGAGGTACCGCCGGTCACAACGACCGGCACGTCCAGGTCCTCCTCGACATCCTCTTCGTCGACCTCCGAGGAGAGGTTCTCGACGACGTAATCCAGGAGATTCTCGTAGTAGATCGACAGCGCGCCCTCGACGCCGCCCACGTCGGTCTGGAAATCGAGCGCGAAGTCGTCCTCCTTGATCGAGGTCACCTTGTCCACAGGGGTCCCTGTCGCCTGGCTGGCCTGCTGGTCGATCCAGTCCCCGCCACGGGCGATCGAGAATTTCATCACCGGCACTGCGTAGTACGCCAGACAGACGTTCGTCATTCCCGCGCCGAACGAGACGCCGAGTCCGGTGAAGTTGTGATCGGCCAGTTCGCTGTAGATCACTGCCATCCCCTCGTTGATTGGCTGGGGGTCGTAGCCCATATCGCCTAGCATCGACTCCAGCGTCTTCTGGTGGTAGAGCGTCGACAGTTCCGAGTCGATCGGATCAGCCGGCGAGGAGAAGAACAGATTCTCCCCCGAGGAATCGGGCTCACCGACGACCTGTTCGGTGATGAGTTTGATCATCGGAATCGCCGACGCCTCCTCGCTTGAGAGAATCCCACGCTGCATCGGCCGCCGGGTCTCCTTGTTGAAGATGTTCGCGAAGTTGAGAGCGTCGTCGCCGACGACGTACACCTTGTCGTCCTTCCGAATGTGCAAGACCTCACTCCGCGACAGCATCTGTTCGGCCATATCGCTATACTCGATCTCCACGAAAGAGTTCCGTTGTTGTACGAACTTCGTCCCGTCACCCGCAGGGCTCGATGACAGGATGTTCATTGTACCGACATCCAGGCCTTTAGCCATAGATAGTACTCATTTGGATACCACAAAAATTGCAGTGTGGTTTGAGTTGTCATATTCAGCAAATTATACATAATAGATTCCTGACCGGGCGGGGGCCGCTAGCACTGCGACAGGGCTGCTCTCAGAGGAAGCGGTCGCGCAGTTTGTCGATCACGCTGTCGGGTTCTTTCTGCCGCTTCTGCTCTTCGCGCTTTCGCTGCTCTGCCCGCAACTCCGCGAGTGCGTTCGCCTGGTCGGAGGTGTCGGATTCGCTGGTGGCCGTCTTCCGCTGCCCGCCTCGGAGCCCCTGCAATCCCTCCACGGCGTCATCGACGCTTCCGCCGCGGGATTCTTTCGCCGCGGCGTTCTCAAGCCCGATTTCGTCGGTGTCGAGCGACGAATCTGTGAGCGTCAGCGTTCGTCCGCTGTCGCGCTCGACACCGCCCCAGTTGATCTCGGCACCGTCCATTGCATCCTCGATGTCACGACGGACCTGCTCGTCCGTGATCGTCGTCCGCTCAGCCGCTTCCGACTCGCCTCGCGATTCTTCGGCTTTCGCTTCGCCAGAAAGTTCGCTCTCCGTGCGGACCGTCGCCCGCTCGACGCGGTACCCTGAGAGGGCTGTCCCAGCGGTGGCTACGACGACGACCGCGCCGAGTGCATATAGTCCGACCACGGTGCTGCTGTACGTGTACCACGCCTGGGGGTAGATTTGCGTGAACCGGGCGGCAGCGATGACACAGGCAGCGACACCGGCGGCAGCCGCGGCGTCGATCCGGCGTGACACCGGGAGCAACACCGTAATTCCGAAGAGTACCAACGGGAGGCCACACGCACCAGTGGTCACCGCGAGTTCGCGGACAACGAATTTGAACGTCCCACTGGGCGACAGCGTGGTACTCCAGAGGAACGCCGCGATCGAGACGACGACGAGCCCAACCCCTGTGAAGAATATTCCGAACCCTGCATAGAGGTCACGGCTGTCTCGCACCGGTCCGACGTACCGGCGGTACAGAGAGTGGAGGAACGCTCCAGGCCAGGTCTGTTCCATATACACTACGATTGGGACGACCGACATATAATTTCGCCCCTCAGCGGGTGATCCACGAGAGGTCGGCGAGGGGGATCCACCGAATCCGGCCGGTCGCGCTGTCGCTATCCGCCGAAAGCACTTGTTCCCCGGCTGGTAGATGGCCGTATGGTCGGCCCTCCATCCTCAGCGGGCGACACCAGTTCGCCCATCGACCACGAATCGACCGTTCCTGCCCGTCCGACGACACGACGAAAATTCCTGGCGGCACTCGCGAGCACCGGCGTCGGGGTCTCGCTCGCGGGCTGTGGACGTGCTGGAACGCCCTCGACACCCGGAGAGGGGTCGTCTGAGCAGTCGGCCGCACCCGCCGCTGATACAGACGTCGCTGCAGGTCCACCGCCGTCGCTCTCAGGACCGTGGCCGCAGATGCGCGCCGATGCAGGAAACACCGGGGCGGTCGAGGCACCGGCGCCCACGAGCGATCCCAGCGTCCGCTGGGAGACGACCGCTGCCGGGACCGTCGGCGCGGCCGTAGGGGTTCTCGGGACGACCGGGCCGACAGCGTTGTCCCAACCCGACGCCGGCACCGACTCCGAGAGCGGGGTCTACGTCGTCGCCGAAGACGGCCGAGCCGCCGCAGTCGGAGCCGACAGCGACATCCGTTGGCGAACTGCGGTACGAGAGGGGTGTTTCCCGCCGGCTGCGGCGTCGGATCGGGTCATCGTCCCGACCCGCGATCGGCTTGTGATCCTCGACGCCGAGACGGGCGAAGTTCGCCGACGAATCGGCGTTTCAGGTGGCATCTTCTACGCGCCGGTAATCCGTGGGGACCGCGCGTTCGTCGGGACCTACTCCGGTGGGGCCGTCGCCATCGACCTCGCGTCCGGCGAGGAGCGCTGGCGAGTTGGTGGGCCGAGCCGAACGTACCCGCCAGCGGTGGTGGACGGCGTTGCCTACGTGGCAGCGCGGCGGTGGAACGACAGCGAATCAGACGCTGAGGGTGGCGAGGATACGGGCGCGTTCTTCGCAGTCGACGTCCAAACCGGGGAGCAACGCTGGGAGCAACCGCTCGAGGGACATCCCACGGCACCGCCGGGGTACCACACAGGCGTCGTCTACACGGGAACGCACGGAGGAGTCGTTCACGCCTTCGACGCTGCCTCTGGCGACGAGCGCTGGCAGGAATTCGTCGGTGAGTGGGTGACGCGCGGCCCGACCGTGGCAGCGGACGGCGTCTACGTCGTCCTCCTCAATGAGGGCCCGATAAAACTGGCACTCGACGGGTCGGTCGAGTGGCGAGCGACGCAGACAGAACGGAACGTCGCCATCGGAACGAACCCGAACCTCACCGACGAGGCGGCACTCTTCGGCGGGTCGGACGGAGTCGTTGCGTTTGCACGAGACGACGGCGCGGTGCAGTGGCGCGAACCGACTCCCGGGCCGGTCCAGTTCGACATCCGCGTCAGCGGCGACACAGCGTTCGCTGGCGACCAGTACGGCTCGGTCGTGGCCGTGGACGTTGCATCGGGCGAGCAACGGTGGGAACTCCCGTTCCAGCCGCCGACGATGCCGGGACCAGTGGTCGGATCGAAGACTGTCGCTGGCGCGAGTCAAAGAGCTGGGACCTACGCGCTCAGAGCGACCGACGGACTGGAACTCGGCTCTCTGGGCGGCGTCGATGTGACGAGTCTCACGCCCGCATTTCTGGAAGACGAGAGCGAAATGCGGCGCGAGACGGTCCTTATCGCGGGAACAGGAGGGTCGTTCAGCCGTGTGCAGACCATCGATTACGGAGAAGCGCCACCGACAGATCTCCCCCCGACCCCGACGCCGACGGCGACACCCGAACCGGGCGAACCCACCGCAACGCCCACACCGCACATCGACTTTCCCCAGCCCGAGCCGCGCTGGGAATCGGCCCCCGACGTGGATCCGCGATCACCGATCACCTACGCGGACGGCTGGGCGTACGTCGGGACCGACGAGGGGGTCGCAGCCGTCGACGCTCGAACCGGGGCTCTCCGCCTTCGTCACGGACTCGATGGATCTGTCCTCGGCGCGCCCGCCGTGCTCGACGGACGGGTGTTTGTCGTGACGCTCGCAGGGAGGCTTGTCGCGCTCTCCGTCGATGAGGCCTCAGGGAACGGGTCGGTCGCCAGCGCCGCGAGTTTGTGGAAGAAGTCTCTCGCGGCTGGGGTCCAGGCCGGGCCCGCGGTCGACGGTGGTGGGATCGTCGTCGCCGACGAATCCGGAGTGGTTCGAGGCTTCAGTACGGACGGCGAGCGCCAGTGGATGCAGTCTCTCGGTGGAACGGTCCACGGAGGTGCCGCCATCACCGACGGACGAGTGTTCGCCGGGACAAGGGCGGGCGAGGTGATCTCACTCTCGCGTGACGACGGGGCCGTCGAGTGGCGCGCGCCAACTGCGGGGGCGGTACACGCGTCACCCGCGATCGGCCTCGAAGCCTCCAGCGGTGCTGAGGGCATCACCGGGACAGTCTTCGTGGGGGATCACAGCGGAACGCTCTCCGCATTCGACGCGGCCACCGGTGACGTTCAGTGGCGGCTTTCGCTGGGTCGGTGGGCCAACGCGCCGCCCGCACTCGGCTATGGCGCGCTCTTCATAGCCGATGGAACCGGACGCGTCTACGCTGTCGTGGGCGAGTAATCAGGACCCCGCCTCGAGCGCGTCGCGCCACCGGTCAGGGAGGGGCCTCGACTCGCCAGTATCGGGGTCGACGACGACTTGCACCGAAGAACCCGTAGCGACGACCTCGTCCTCGACGGAGAGTTCGTACTGCAGTTCAAACGACGAATCGCCGACGCCCGTCGGTTCCATCGCGACCGAGACGGTTCCCATCCCGTCGATGGGTTTCCGGTAGTCCAATTCGAGGTGTGCGACCACCACGCTGATATCAACGGCCTGCTCGTCGAACTCCGTTTCGAGATACTGGACGCGACACTGTTCGCAGTAGGTGGCGTACACGACGTTGTTCACGTGACCCACGGCGTCGAGATCGCGAAAACGGACCGAATGGTTCGTCACGTACGGAAATCCGCCGTCGTCGAGAGACATACTTCCGAGTCGATCTGACGGCACGAAAAACAACCGGTCGGCTCCGTGACGGCCTGGGCGTCGGTCGGTTCAGGACTCCTGTCGCAACATCGCGTCGCTATCGGATGGTGTGGGCCTGGCGGACTGCCGATCGGCCGTATCGACAGCGCGCCACACGTTCGCGCGGACGCCCACACGGACCATCTCGATTGAGAGGTTCGCGTCAGCCGGGAGACTCCCGAGGGTGCGCCTGAGTTCCGGCGTTCCGTACTCACAGATGTGCCGGATCTCGTTCGATTCGGGTACTTCTACGGTCATCGTGCCGTGGTCGTTCATCGGCCGCCGGACAATTACGGCCTCGTGGGAGCTGGTCTCATTCATCGTATCAACTGTGCCGCCCTGACTGCTTAAACTGATATATGAGCGATACAAACGGCTACAGAGCGCTACGTACTCTCAGGATTCCCGGTGAAGCTCTTCGTCGACTTCCGCGTCGGTCCACCCGGCGAAACTGTCGAGAACGTCCGTCTCGTCGAACCGCTCGATGCAGGGTACGTCGTTCGGGTGCACGTCTTCGAGCCGTGTCTTCAGGTCGGGATACCGCTCGGCCGTCGTCTTGGCCAAGAGAATCGATTCGGCGTCGCCCTCGTGGATAGTATCCTCCCACCGATAGAACGACTCGCAGTCGACGACGTTCACGCAGGCCGCCAGCCGTTCTTTGACGAGGAACGAAGCGAGTTCCTGAGCAGCATCGCGGGGGGCTGTAACGTAGACCGTGGGCATCGGTTCGTCGGTACGGCCCGGTCGATGTAAATCACCGGTGTGGTGCGAGCAGATGGATGTTCACCGGATTAACGTCTCCGGTGTGCGTCTCCGGGCCGACCGCCAATATGGGGGAGCGTGACAACGCTGCCATATGCCGCCATCCCACGTTCTAGTCCCGCTCGATGGGTCGCCGCTGTCCGACGAGGCGTTCGCGGAGGCAGTCGAACTCTTCGACTGTCAGGTGACAGTCCCGAACGTCGTCACACCGACCGACGGGGGATGAGCGAGGGAGGCGTGCTGGTACTAGAGATGGCCGCCGTGAGAGCGCCCGCGAGCGGGCCGACGGGGTCGCCGAACCTGCGAGAGCGAAAGCCTCCGAAGCCGATCGAACGTTCGAGATGGCGGTCGAGACCGGCGATCCGGCCGAGGTGATTCTGGAATACGATGGAGATTATGCAGAAATACCGCACTCGTCGGCTATCCGGTGAAACTCGTCAACCTCCGAAACGTGTGTGCCCTCCGGCGTCAAAGCTCAGTGACACGAGAGGCGAAATCTCCTCGTCATCAAGAGTCCGGCTCCTCTGTGAATCAGGCGCCTCAGTTCAGAAGCCCAGTCGACTATCGATGAGCATCACTGTCGACCGGTCGTCTTCCAGTTCGTGATGGTAACTGAACTCCTTCGCTTTCTGGCTCTCCAGGCCGTACTCGTCCTGTGTCTGTACATCCTCGAACCGGTATGCGACCTTCTCTAACCGATACCGGGGCGTCTCAAGATCCGCGGGGATCCTGTTGCCCCCGGTTATCAGTGTGAAATTGGCCGCGGCGAACGGATACGCATCGACACGGCTGCCAGCCGCATCAGCAGCGACCAACTCTCCCGACGCTGCGATAGCGTTGTCGCTCCCGAGGAAGTAATCGGCGGCCTGGGATTCACGCCGGGCCTGGGTCGGCTTCGCTTCATCGTCTATGGCAAAGATTTCATCGTGGAGGTTTCGCCAGTTGTGGTCCTCCTCTGCGACGTGATCAACGAATCCGATCTCTTCGAGTGTCGTCGAGTGAC
The DNA here is from genome assembly GCF_042218505.1 of Halobellus sp. Taxonomy (NCBI): domain Archaea; kingdom Methanobacteriati; phylum Methanobacteriota; class Halobacteria; order Halobacteriales; family Haloferacaceae; genus Halobellus; species Halobellus sp. The sequence goes on along the minus strand of NZ_JBDGQZ010000018.1, from coordinate 11,269 downwards.
CGTTCATAATCGACGCTCCGGCCGGGATTCGAAGTTTGATCTGTTCGAGCGCGGCCATAGTAGCGTTTGCAACTGATTGCACAGCCGATCGCACGCGGTCGTGCAATCGAGTGAGCGAAGACTCGCAAACGCTACAATAATTGGTGCGATCAGGAGTTCATCTGCGACACCGGCTTGATAACGTTCCCCAATTCAACGTCATCAATCGCCTGGTTTGTCTCCGCAAAATCGTAAAATGAGACGAGTTCGTCGAACGGGAACTCGCCTCGTTCATACAGATTCAGGAGGTCCGGAATGAACTCTTTTGGAGCTGAATCGCCCTCGACGATACCCTGAGTCGACGGCCGGCGTTCAGGATGTGATTTATGTCCAGGCCGACCGCCGTCCCCACCGGGGGATGCACCGATGACGCCGCACTCCCCGGCCGAAGCCAACACCTCGGTGGCTTGTTTCAGAACGCTCGGCTGACCAGTCGTCTCCAGCGTGTAATCCGCACCGCGGTCGAGTTCCGACGCTTTCTCGAGGCGTCCGTGATCCAAGTCGACTCGGATGAGCTCGGAGCACCCCACGAGTTTTGCGCCCGAGGGAGCACCCAGACCGACAGACTCGGCCTCGAAGATGACCAGCGAGGGACCTTGATCCGGCGCTGGGGAATTGATGACCCCCCTGGCACCGGTCTTGACCCCACACCCGAGCGGGCCAAGCAGTTCCAGTGGTGCGTCGTCTGCTACGTTGACTGCGTTTCGCTCGGTCACGACCGAGTGGGTCGCAAACGACGATTGTCGGAAGAACGTCCCGTCGATTTGCTCTCCGTTCTTAGAGAGTGGCGAGGACCCATCGTCAGAACGTCCCGCCTCGAAGTTCCGGGAGACGAACTCGTCGAAAACGATGTGGTCGGCAGGCGAATGGAGGCGGATGCTCCTGTCGCCGTCTCCTACGACCTCACGACGAGGGGCGAAGAACTTCTCGGGGCACTGGATGACCTCGACGATTGGGCTCGGGACTGGGGCGATGAGTTTCCCGAACAGGAGCCCCACCGCCTCTCCAACGCATAACTGAAACTGGGATATCGTACCAAATTATATCAAATTATATCTTATCTTCCAGACAATATTGCTATTATCAAATCCAACCTATCAGCCGTCACCGGTACCGAGCAGTCCCGACTGTCCGTAGACTGTATCAAAACGGTGGGGAAGAGGGTTGACGGGCATCTGAACATCGTTTCTCTCCGTGCTCAACGCTGTACGCTCCGCCCGTTATCTGATTCTGTGAGTCGATCGATGGAGCCGAATCGGAACTACACGTTGAAGATAGACGGTGGTGCAAGTATCGTAGCGACATTTGACCCCACTTGAGAGTCTGCTCTACACTTTGCCACTCGTCTGGAGGTGACGCCACCACGAACAGGACAGCCTCTTCTGTCGGTCAGTGAGACTGCGTCTACTCGGCGTAACGGTCATACGTCCGGACATCGCATAAAGTACATATGTATTCACTCCCGGACGACACCGGCCACCCGGAGGCGAGGTAGCCTGTGGATCACAGAAGACGGACCGTATTGGGCGCCGCTGCGGCGATGCTGACGGCTGGACTCGCCGGTTGTTCCGGAAGTGATCGGGGAGCGACGGCGACAGAGGCAGATTCCGATGGGACCGCGACCGGGACCCAAGATCCCGCCACGGGCGCTGATACCCAGACGCCCACGGAGGGTCCGACGACGACCGGGACTTCGACGCCGACCCCGACTGAGACACCCACACCGACCCCGACTCCCACCGAAGCGCCACCGGAATCGGTCGACGTGACGATCGACAACCAGGGGTTCAGCGCGTGGGTCGTCTCAAAAGACGGCAGCGGGTCGGTCGCGCCAATCGACGAGTCAAACCCGACGATGACTTTCGAGGTCGGGGTCCGGTACGTGATCGAGAACAACGGCTGGAGCGCGCACCCGTTCGCATTGCGGCGCGCCGACGACACGCCGCTGCTCTCGCAGTCTGCCGGCGGGGAGTTCGAGGGCAACGCGGCCGTCGCGTGGCGCGACGACGGCGGGACGGTCGCGTTCACGATGACCCGCGGCCTCGCCGACGAACTCGACTACTACATCTGTACCGTTCACCGCTCGATGCGGGGCGACGCGACGGCGAACGGATAGCGGCCAAAGAGCCGCTATCGGTCAATGACGAACTGCACGGACCGTTTATACTGGATCCGCCGCCGGCAGCCGACAGTGCGGCGTGAGTTGGCTCGGACCCCGACATCGGTCCGGCTCCTATTCCGACCTCGGGCGGCTACTCGCCGCCGAACCCGCCGAACTCGGGGCGGTGCCGGAGACACGCCGCTTCGTGGTCGTCCCCGTGGGTGGTGAACTCGGGAGCGGTTTCGGCACACGGCGTGGTGAACGCGGCGGCGAGCAGTTCGGCGGCGCGGTCGTCGTCGCCGGCCAGCAACGCCGCAATCGACTCCGAGAGCGCACGCTCGGCCGCCGGATCCGACAGCGTTTCCGGGAGTTGATACGTCCGCCGGACTCGGGCCTCGGTGTCGGGGCCGACGTCGGCCTCGGCGCCCGGATCGGGCCGACCGCCGTCGCCGGACACTGGCTCCTCCGGACGCGGGTTGGTTGGATCGTCGGCGCGAAGCCGTTCCTGAACCGACTCCGGGTTGATCTCGCCGGCCACGACCCGCTGCCGGAAGTCGAGTAACCGACGCCACTCCGCCTGCTCCAGTTCGATTTCGTCGGGTGGGATGACGCGGTGACACCGAGTGTGGAACCGACAACCGGAGGGGGGATCTGCGGGGGTGGGGACGCTGCCAGTCAGTTCGATGTGGTCGCTCCGGGTCTGGGGGTCCGGAGTCGGCACCGCCGACAGTAGCGCCTCGGTGTATGGGTGCTGTGGATCCTCCAGAACCGCCTCCGTCGACCCCATCTCCACGATCTCGCCGAGGTACATCACCGCGGTCCGATCGCAGAGTTCCCGCACCACCGAGATGTCGTGGCTGATGAACAACACCGACAGTCCGAACTCCGTCCGGAGGTCGTCGATCAGCGACAGGATGTCGGCCTGGACTGACACGTCCAGCGCCGATACAGGCTCGTCGGCGACGAGTAGATCGGGGTTGAGCACGAGCGCTCTCGCGAGCGCGAGACGCTGCTTTTCGCCGCCCGAGAACTCGTGTGGATAGCGGTCGTAGCACTCAGCCGAGAGCCCGACCCGTTCGAGGAGGTCCTCAACAATCGCCCGTCGCTGGTCGGCGTCCGTCATCCCGTGCACCAGCGGGAGTTCCGCGATCGATGCCCCGACCGACATCCGCGGGTCGAAGCTCGACGTCGGGTCTTGAAAGATCAGTTGTGCGTCCCGCCGGAACGTCTTCAGTTCCTGGCTGTCGAACTGCGTCACGTCGTTCGGATGGGTGCCGTCGTCGTTCCGAACGGCCCCCCCGCGGCCGCCGCCATTGAAAAGCACCTCCCCGGACGTCGGCTCCGTCAACCGGAGGATCGACGAGGCGGTCGTCGACTTCCCGCATCCCGACTCGCCGACGAGTCCCAGCGCTTCCCCGGGAGCGATGTCGAAACTCACGCCATCGACGGCCTTGACCCGGGTAGTCTCCCGTGAGAGCAGCCCCCCCCGTGAAGTGGTGTAGTGTTTCCGCAGGTCTCGAACCGATAGCAGCGGCTGATCACTCATCCTCGATCACGCCTCGGCGGGTTGAATCGGGGTCGTCGCCGGCGCTCGACCCATCACTTACCGGCGTCTCGGCGTCGCCGGTCGCCGGGAGCACCGACGGATCGTCGCCCGCTTCGTAGTGGATGCACGACACAGAGTGCCCGTCAGTGAGATCGATCTCCGGGGGTTGATCGCCGGCCGAACACGCCGACACTGCGTGGGAACACCGCGCCGCGAACCGGCAGCCGTCCGGCAGGTCGGTCGGGTCCGGAAGCGAGCCCGCGATCCCGCCGCGCGTCTCCACTTCGCCCGCGGGGCCGTCGCCCCACCCCGGCAAACACGCGAGCAACCGACGGGTGTAGGGGTGGGCCGGGCGCTGGAAGACGTCGAGCACCGTCCCCCGTTCCATCACCTCTCCAGCGTAAAGCACCACCATACGGTCGGCGATCTCGCTCACGGTCGCGAGGTCGTGTGTGACGAACAGCACGCCCATCCCGTATTCAGCCTTCAGGTCGTCGAGCAACTGGAGGATCCCCGCCTGAATCGTCACGTCGAGGGCGGTGGTGGGCTCGTCGGCCACCAGTAGATCGGGCTCGGTCACGAGCGCCATCGCGATCATTACCCGCTGTTTCTCCCCGCCGGAGAACTGGTGTGGGTATTCATCGATCCGACCGGCGGGGTCGGGAATCCCCACCGTACTCAGGAGGTCTATCGCGCGGGCCCGGGCCTCGGCCTTCGTGACGTCTTCGTGGACTCGGATGGCCTCGATCAGCTGCCACCCGACGGTGTAGCAGTGGTTCAGCGCGTCCTGTGGGTTCTGGAAGACGTGCGCGATTGACGCCCCGCGGTGGGTCCGGAGTTCCGCCGGCGGAAGGTCGGTGAGTTCCTTCCCCTTGAACCGGACGCTGCCGGTGATTCGGCCGGGCGGCTGGTCGATCAGTCCCGTGAGCGACTCGACGGTGACGGTCTTGCCCGAACCGGACTCGCCGACCAGACAGACCGTCTCTCCCCGCTCGACGGTGAAGTCGATGCCGTCCACTGCGACGAGTTCGCCCGATTCGGTGTCGAAGGTGGTCCGCAGGTCCGTCACGTCGAGCAGCGGCGCGTCGGTCATCGGTTGGCCTCCGTGGTGGCCTCGGGATCGACCGCGTCGAGCAGCGCGTCGCCGAGGAAGTTGAACGCGAGGATGGTGAGGAACAGTACGATCCCGGGTGCGAGCACGATCCAGGGTGCGAACGAGAGGTCGCTCCGGCCCGCGGCGATCAACTGCCCCCACGAGGCGATAGTGGAATCACCGAGCCCGAGGAAGGCGAGTTGCGCCTCCGCCAGCAGGAAGCCCGGAATCAGGAGGGTGAGTTGCGTGATAATGCTGCTCGCGGTGTTCGGCACGACGTGTCGGCGGACGATCCGACGGGTGCTCGCGCCGCTCAGCCGGCCAGCCTTCACGAACTCCTCTTCGGACACCGACAGCGCCTTGCTCCGGACGTACCGCGCGGTGCCGCCCCACCCGAACACTGAAAAGATAATAATAAACATTCCCAGCCCCGCACCGTAGGCGAAGAGAATGAGGAGGAAGAACAGCAGCGTCGGGAACGAGAGCACAATGTCGACTGCCCGCATCGCGATTTCGTCGAACCAGCCGCCAGCGTAGGCACTCACGGTTCCGACAGTGATCCCCACGACCGCGACAATCGTGGTCGTGATGAACGCGATCTTCATACTGATAGTCATCCCGTAGACGACGCTTTTGAACACCCCCTCCCCGCCGCGGGTGGTTCCCAGGGGATACTGCCACGTCCCCGTACACCGGCCGTTCGTGACTTCGCCGACGCACTGGGCGACGTTAGCCTCGGCAATCGACAGTCCGACCGGCGGTTGGTGTCCCACGAGCACGTTCTGCTCCGGCGGGGCGAGGAAAAGCGGCCCGACCAGTCCGCCCACGAAGACGAGAGCTAGCCACGCGAGGCTCACCAGCGCGGGTCGGTTCCGGCTGAACCGCCGCCAGTAGTAGCGAGTGATCCGAGGATGTTGGTATAATGGGACGATGATATACCACAGGAACAGCAGGAGCGTGGCGGCGAAGGCGTAATCCACCGTGCTGACCACGAAGTCGAGTCCACCCGCCTCGAAGACGCCCTCGAAGCCCAGTGCCGCCCCGAGCGCCCCGAACACCGTCTCTCGCTCCCCGACGGCATACCAGTCGTAGGCCCCGAGCGCGAGAATCGGCGCGACAGTGAGAGCGAACAGTTTCGTTTTGATCGAGAGCCGGGCGGTGCGACCGCCGGCATACGCCTCCCAATCCACCTGGTCGAATCGCGGTGTGTCGTCGGTGTCGATGCTCATAGCTCCCTGTCGTCGTAACTGATCCGCGGATCCAGGACGGTGAACGCCAGGTCCTCGAGCAGGTTCCCAACCACCGCGAGGAACGTGAACAGCAGCGTCGACCCGAGAACCAGGTTGGTGTCCTGTGCGATCAAGGCGTTGAACGTCAGCCGGCCGAGCCCGGGGATCCCGAAGACCACCTCCACGAGCAGAGACGACCCGAGGAAGATCGCCAGCAGTTGCCCGACGAGCGTCGTCGACAGCGGGACTAGTGTCGGGCGCATCACGTGGTAGGCGTACGCACGCAGCGGTGAGACGCCCTTCGCCCTGGCGGTTTTCATAAACGTCGCGTTCCGGAACGCCGCCGACTCGTTACGCGAGACGCGCATAATCGCCCCGATCGACCCTGTGACCAGCACGAACACCGGAATCGCCAGTTGCCGAGCGTTCGCGAGGCTGAACGTCGGTACACTGGTCTGATATACGATCGGGATCCACTCCAGCCACACCCCGAAGATCAGAAGCAGGATGATCCCGAAAAAGAAGTTCGGAATCGCGTACCCGAAGAAAGCGAACCCGGTGGCTGCGTGGTCGCGCCAGGTGTACTTGTTCGCCGCGGAGTAGACGCCGATCAGGGGCCCAAGCAGGATCGTTAGCACGGTCCACGGGATAGAATACTGTGCAGTGTAGAAGATCGCGTTGGCCAGCGCCGCGGTCACCGGTTGGCTCGCGTAGTCGGACCACCCCCATTCGAGGGTGTAGATCCCACGCAAGAAGTCCAGATATCTGACGTGTAGCGGCTCGTCGAGCCCGCGGAGTTGGCGCTGGCGTTCGATTGCCTCCTGTGGGTTGCCGCCTTCCAGCGCCGCCTGCGTGGCGGCCTTCTGCACTGACGGGTTCGGGGCGGCCGCCAGCAGCCCGAACGTGACTGTGACGATGATGAAGGACACGACGGCCGCCCACGCGACCCGGAACGCGACGTATCTGGCTAATCCCATCGTCGAGCGAGCCGAGGGATCAGCCGCTGGCAGCCTACTGCGTCACTCATCAAAGTACCACGCCGGGAAATCCCAGCCGTTGAAGAAGTTCTCTTTTGGACCGACTAAATCTGGGTTGTATCCAACGAGGTCGTCACCGAACACGAGCATCACGTAGGGCTGTTCTACTGCGAGGTTCTGGAACAGTTCGGTGAACGGTTCCTGAAGCGCCTCCTCGGAACCAGCCGCCCGCGCCCGCTCGAAAATACCCGCCGCGTCGAACTGGGGGTAGTAGCCGACGGGATTGTAGAACGAGTTGGCGCCGTCGAAGAACGCCTGATTCGTGAGCGGGTTCTGTGGATACGTGTTGAGCCCGAAGACGATCGACATATCCCAGGACTCAGAAGAGGTGACGCTCCGCGGTCCGGGGTTGTTCGGCGTCGGCTGATCCCAGGTCACCTTCTCGCCGTTGACCGTGTCCGTGCCACCCTTCGGTTCGGCGGTCCAGTAGTCCTGCTGGAACCGGACCCCGTCGATGGCTTCGACGGTCACGTCGATTCCGAAGATGTCGCCGAACTCCCCGGCGATGAACTCCGCGATGAGTTTTGAGGTCTCCCCGCCGGCTAAGTGGTAGAGGTCGAGCGCGACTGTCTCGCCAGCGGGCGTGACGAGCGTCTTCGCGTCGAATCGGTAGTCGAACTCCGACTCTGAGAGCGCGTCCTCTACGAGGCCCCGAGCGACCTCCCCGCCGTACCGGTCGCCGGTACCGAACTTCCTGACAGCGTCGTCACCGGGGTACCATTTGGACCACGACGGCTGCCACGTATAGTGAGGTTTCGCGAGGCCGCGATAGACACCCGTGATGAGTTTTTGTTTGTCGATCGCGGCTGCCAGGCCCTGCCGGAACGCGGTACGTCTGAACAGGTTCCCCGGACCCGCGTTCCACCCGTTGTCACGCATATTCACCGACAGGATCCGGTTGAACGGCTGCGGGATCTGGTAGGTGCTGACCTGCGACTTCTGCTCGAACTCCGCGAACTGCTCTGGCGGGATCCCTGCCGAGTCGGCCTCCCCGGTTTCTAGGGCCGCGAGCCGCGACGCCTGCTCCTCGACGACGTCGATCGACGCTCCCTCGAAGTACGGCGCGTTCGCGAAGAGATCCGGGCCCTCGTCGATATCTTGGATGTAGTATTCGTCGTTTCGGGAGTAGGTCGTCCCCGACCCGCGCTCCCACTTGTCAAGGACGAACGCCCCGAGGTTGCCGGTGAATGTCAGTTCCAGCAGCTCTGAATCCTGTTGAAGCCCCTCAGAGTCCTCCTCATTGACGTAAGGTTCGAGAAGCTCTCGCGGGATCGGGAACAAGAGCGGGTCGTACGACTCCGGCCACAGCAGTTGCGGTTGCTGGAGTTCCGCCTGAAACTGCAACTCACCGGTCTGCTCGACGGTCACACCACTCCAGGAATCTGACTGCGCCGTGGCCGCCCAGTCGGTCTGGTGGAGTTCCTGGATCTGATAGACGAAGCTCTCGGCGGTGACCTGCCCGTACTTTTCGCCGAACGACAGGCCATCGCGGATGTCGAAGACCCACACGCTCCCCTCGTCGTCGGTTGACATATCGTACAGCAGCGGGAAGTACCCCCCGTCGAAATCGAACGTGTATCCTTGATCGATTGTGCGACTGATCGCGGTGCCTGCGCCGGAACTGGTGTTGAACAACGGGTTCAGCGTGGAAAACGACGACGCCGTAACGGTGTTGTACGTCCCCGATACTGACGGTGTTCCGTCGGTTCCGCCGGTTCCGTCGGTCCCGGTAGGCGTGTTGGTCCCCTCATTGTCGGTGGAACACCCTGCTAAGGCGGCCGTCGCGCCGGCGCCGATTGCCGCCAGCCACTGCCGCCGGGAGACCGGCGGCGTCCCCCTCGTTCCGAATATCTGCCTCCCTCGTGGCATCTACGGACTCCTTATGGGTCGGTGGATTAAACTGTTGTGATAGCACACCTCACACCATCGTGGTGCACACGGTGCTCCGTCGTGATCGCCGACACCCACATAGTGAACATCAGCGCCGAAAGAAATGAACAGGGGATACGGATCGGGCCGACCCACTCAGGTACCGAAGCCACCTCGTCCGAGTACCCACAGTCCGTCGATTCACCATCGGAGGTCTGTTCGTCGCTCCGGAAAGTAACCGTCGTCGGATGGTTGTTCGTCGCTCCGGAAAGTAGCCGTCGTCGGATGGTTGCTCGTCGCTTATTGTACCGCACTCGCCGCCGTCAGTGCACTCCGTGCGATCCGACGGTCTCTGCAATACGCACGACATCAGCAGACAGCAGTATGTCCTGACTCGTCGTGGAGAGCGTACCTGGATGAATTCAACGACGGTGCGTTAGCTGCCGACTATGCTATGACGGGTACTAATCTCCGCACTCCACGAATCGAAGCGTGCGAGACGAGCGAAGCGGGTTTCGCTATCTGTTGCTCGCTGCGCTCACGGGAGCGGGGGAGATGTCTTTGAGGGAGGATGCCTCTGAGAGAAAACGTTCAGAAAGTGTCGTAGTCTCACCCCTATCTTATGCCTTTACCGCGGTCACCGCTCCGTTCAGTTCCCTCATTCACACTCTATGTTAATCGGACAAGTGTCAGGGTATAGGTGTCGAGAAAATGCCCAAGCAGTCTCTCATAGTTCATCCGTAATTTTTTGACAACTGTTAACGAGGGGCTAACTATGGAGTACTTCGTTACGGGTGCCACCGGCCTCATCGGAACTCACGTGGTAGAGCAACTTGTTGACGAAGGGCACGACGTTGTCGCATTAACGCGCTCGCGGTCGAACACCAGTCATCTGCCGGATCAGGTGACGGTCGTTGAGGGTGACGTCACCGAAAAAGAACGTATGCGTGAACCGATGACCGGCGTTGACGGGGTGTTCCACATTGCTGCGTGGTTCTACATCGGGGTTGATGCCGACGAGGCTGCGAAGGCCGAACTCATCAACGTCGGGGGGACACGTACAGTCCTCGAACTGATGGATGAACTCGATATTCCCAAGGGCGTCTACACCAGTACGATAGGCGTTTATCCGGGAACCAGCGGAGACACATTGGACGAATCCATCGACCCCGAGTGTCCGACTTATGCTGAGTACGCTCGCACGAAGTGGAAAGCCCACTTCGAGGTTGCAAAGCCTATGATGGAAGACGGCCTCCCGCTGGTCATCGTTCAACCGGGCGGCGTCTACGGGCCTCATACCGGACGCTATGGGGAGGGGAAACCACAGACGGTCTTTCGGGACTACTTGACTGGTGATCTCCCGATGGTTCCCCGCAACTGGGCTCTGCCGATGGACCACGTTGACGATATCGCGCTGGCGCACATCCGGGCGATGGAGGTTGGCGACCCCGGCGAAGAGTACATCGTTGCCAGTGAACCGCGAACGATGCCCGAGCTGATGGACTACGCTGAGAAAATCACGGGTATTCCAGGCCCACGCGTCGTCCCCGATGCCGTATTCGGCGGGTTGGCCACTATTATGCGGGCAGCTGAAAGTGTCATCACGCCACCGGACGGTCTCGAACCCGAGATACTCGATTTCTTGGCTGGACGGCAGTTCCGCGTCGATTCCACGAAGGCAAGGCGCGACCTCAGCCTCGAGTTCCGGACTCTAGAAGAGGGTATGGGTGAGTATCTCCAATGGGAAATGGAACAACTCGGGATGAATGAGCGTATGGAACAGCCAGTAACGTCGTAAGTACGCAAATCGTCGCTAAGGGGACGCAATACGTTGATACATATATTCCCTCGCCATTTAGCAAGCCGTCACTGACAGGGTACGCGTAGCACACGATACTGCCTCGGTAAGTCTCTCCTCTGTGTCCACCACATTCTGTCATCCAGCGTATAGAGTGGATGGGTATTTCAGCCTGAGAAGACCCTCTCTACTAACTTGTCGGTCTCCAGTTCTCCTCTCGTTGGACGTGCCGTATCTCGGACCTCTCGAACCTCTCATCCAGTTCGTGTACTCGGTCGTATAGTGATGGAGAAACGACTCGTTCACTCCATACTCGCCACGCATTTGTTTGACGACCAATTCTAAGTCACCGCTCGCCTCCACAGCAGTACATCCCTTCTCACGAGCCATTTTCAACCCTCGGACGAGGGCGTGATACTCTGTCTATGTTCCCAGATACGTCGGGCTATGTGCGAACGCACGACGGCGTGACCTCTCGGCTCTGGTTCGACAGGTGAGAAAATCCGCCCTCCCCGAATTGAACGGGGGACAAGCCGATCTACAGTCGGCTGCTCTAC